>NZ_JACGVS010000033.1:0-26945 GCF_014077345.1 Colwellia sp. BRX8-4 | reverse complement strand
TCAAAAATGTTTTGCCAGTGTTTGATTTTTTGCTGTTTATTCATAATTACCTCATGTTAATTTACTAAGATAATTATGCGCAGGCTCGATTAATATTGGTATGTGGGGCTAATTACGCGCTTACTGTCATTCTGTGCATTTCAATTCGGCTTAAGCCATCTGTGCCTGAGAATAGTCCAAATGAATATTGAAATTCATTGCTTAAACCCGAATTAAGTTCTCTGTTATATCCCATAATATCGGTAAAATGATATAAAACTGAACCAACGATACCCTCACCATCATTTACAAATACGCTTCCAGGTAGATGATTGTTTGCATTCTCATATCGTGCCCCGAGTCCTAAAAACGCATTCGCCATCATGCTGTATACATCATTTTTTGTAGCTAATCGCCATCCTTCATATTCATCACCCGAATCTAACTGAGAAGATACATATTCGTAGGTATCTTTATTATTAATACCAAAATCCATCCATTCGAAACCTGTGGTTTCATCAATAAAGCTACCGTTCGTGGTATCTGTAATCAATCCAGCAGATGCTGTAAATGAAAATGCTAAAAAACCAATAACACCTACAATTTTCTTAAACATATATTTCTCCTTTATCTTATATAGCGTTTTGGTGAGGTACCACCAAAGCTCATTCCTGTAACTTTAAAATCAGTTATTTATTATCGTTTTGGTTTGTATTAAAAAATGCAGCCATAGCGCGTTAAATAGTTGTTTTTAGAACTGGGTATAGAATATAGATAAGATGAAATTGAGGTAGGTACGTGTTTTTTTATTAAAAATGCAATACAACAAAATAAAAACAAATTTTAATAATATATTGAATATTATAGTTTTTTACTTGATTATGTATTGATAGGTTTATATGGAAATTACTCTAAATTATTTAAGTAGATACATGATGTACACTATGGATGAAGAAGCACCAATCACAGCGTTAATTGTTGAATGGAAAAAGGGCAGTAACGCTTCATTCAATGAACTGTTTAAACACTGTTATCAGCATTTTAAGCATGAAGTTAGAAAACAAAAACTTAAACAAGCCAATAATGTTAAGCCAGTAGATTTTTGTATTCAAACAACAACATCAATTGTTCACGACGCTTACCTAAAATTATCTCCTCATAGAGAACAAGCAGTCTGTAATCGTAAAGATTTATATGTATTAATTACTCAAGTCGTTAAATCTATTCTTTACGATCAGTACCGAAAAGCCACTTCACAAAAAAGAAATCCAAGTAACAACCTCATTCCTGAAAGTTTTGAGAGCGAATCTTCAGAATTATTGGCAAAATTACTCTTGGCTGATAAGTCATTAAAGCAAGAAAAGTCACGTTGTACTGAAGTCTTAAATTTAAACTTATTCGCTGGATTATCGGCCGATGAAATAGCGCAATTATTGAGTATCTCCGTTCGTACTGTTCATAATGATTTGAACTTTGCGAAAGCCTGGTATTTAGAAGAATTGAGCGCTTAGGTTATTATGAGTGATTTATATGAATTATTTCAAGAGCTTGCCATTGTTGATAAACCTTTACAGTCAAACTGCTTTAGTCAACTCGAAACCGAATTTCCTAAAAAAGCAAAAAAGTTAGCACAACTATTAAAGCACCGTGGTGTATCAACAGACGTGCTGATTGAAAAAATATTTTCTCCTTTAACCTTAGTAGACAAACCCGAGCTGAGATTAGGGAGGACAATTGATAATAAATACAAAATCGTTGAACTACTAGGTCAAGGTGGTATGAGTGATGTGTATAAAGCAATTAGGTGTGATGGCTTAATTGAACATACTGTTGCGGTTAAATATTTTTCGCTCGCCGACACCTTTGAAACAGCCCTACAAATGATAAAAAAAGAAGCGCAAATTCTGGCTCAATTAGACCATCATTACATCGCTAGTTTCATAGATATTGGTCATGACGATAATGATGAACCCAATATTATGATGGAATACATCGAAGGGCAAACCTTGTTCAGCTATTTAAAAAAATCACCTAAAGACACAGCGTTAACTCAGGTTTATGCCACATTAGATGAAGTTAAAGTATATGTGGAAAAGCAGGGGGTTATTCATGGTGATATCAGTTTAAACAATGTATTGATTGATAGAAATGGTAACGCCAATATTATTGATTTTGATATTGCTCAGTATAAATATCAGCAATGAATTTAATTATTTTAATAAAAAGAGGAAAACAGTTTGAATTCTAATAAGTATTCTGAATTAGCAGGAAGAAGAATGATGGCTATATTTTTTTGGCTTTTTCCTCTTCTATTCTATCTTTTTATTGATGAGCCTTCTATTCGAATTCTCGATGCACTCACTGGACATTATATCTTTATATTCTTAATTAGTGCTATAGGTCTGGATGATAAGGGCAAACATATATTCTTTAGTTTTCTACAATTAATAGTAAGTTCTTACTTATTAATTATTTTTTTGTACCTTTTATATGAGGAATCTTTTTCTTATATATGGCTTATCGTTACCTTATTTAATGTATATATTATTTTTTTAAATTACGTTGAATATCATCATCTAAATGAGGAGTCATATAGCTACACTACAAAAGAACTAAATATTGCCGCGGTAGTAGTAGCTTGTCTTTATGTTTATATATAAACGTGAATGATTGTTATAAAAATAGTCATTATTGAATAATGGTATTAATAATATATTCAAAAGTTAAATAATAAATGGGATTGGGTTAGTCATTACTATGGAGCATAATATTTAACAGTTGAGTGTTTTAACGAGTTAATAAATGATAAAAACTCTTTTTAGAATTAAAAAAATAACAACAAGTTTATTCGTGAAGGAACATTGAAATGACAACATTATACCAAGACTTTATTAGCGATTTAGAAGACTCAAAACTATCGCCGCTATTAATTGAAGTGCAAAAAAAACACATTGACGAATTAACATATAATGATAGTACTTTCTCTGCTGAAAATTCATACCTCAATATTTACAATAATGTATTAACGAATAAAAACACAACTAATGTTGTTATTATTGATGCTACAAAGGGTAAAAACACGCAAATATTAAATGCCTTTTATGAAAAAACCAACATGGCTTTAAAAAACAAACTGGGGATTAATTCTTTAATTAAAGCTGGGGTTTATTTTGCAACAATGGGCTTAGGTGAATTAGTCAGTAAAGACATTACCAATAAAGCGACTGAACTCCTTGGTGATAACTTGGATAAAGTTACAAAAGTTTTTGATAATGATTGGATTAACGAACAAATTAGTAAACAGATCACAAAAAAACCAGCATCTCTGGTGACAGATACCGTTGAAGATGCAGGTAATACAGGTGTTGAAAAGCTTAATGAAAAACATCAATTGGGTAGTGAATTATTTATTAGCAAAAATGCGAAACCAAGTTTACTCGACTTAGCGAATAACATCAGTGAATATCAAACTCCCCATCAAGCAATGCAGTTTACCTTAAAGTTGTTAACTGCATTGGGCTTAGATGCACCCAAGTTAATCGTTATAAATAACCCCTTTAATTTAGATTCGGCGTCGTTATCATTACTTTCATTGTTATTTTCTCATGCGAAAGATTTAAAAGAAAAGGGGCAAAGTACTAACGTTTCAGTGCTGTTTAATTATACCCAACAACAACCTTATGACGAGCCTGCTAATACAAGTGAAGCTGAAAATGAAAGTTACAATACTTTTATTAGATTAAAACGATTACGCCATATGGTGCAACGTTATGGAATGCTTGAAAAACCGGGATCCAGTATTCCTACACCCGCAATTAAAGCCACCACTTTTGTCGGGCGTGAAAATGAGTTAAGTGAGCTAACCAAAGCACACGCCACTTTTATAGCGTTTCACCAAGAGAGCAAAGATAGAAAAAAAACAAGCCAATGGACTCTGATTAAAGGCGAACCGGGCACAGGTAAAACAGCCTTAATTAACAAGCATTTAGCAAATATCGATGAAAAAAGTGACGCTCGAAATCACAGTCAAATTAAATTGAGACTCTTGAATCAAGTTGGCCACAGCTCTGAGGTGACCGGACTTGCATCATTGATACAGTCAATACAGTCAGAAGCAGAGCGATTAACCCAATATTATCAAGCCAACCAAAATTTTATACAAGAAAAGATATCTGAAAAAAATCTAGCGTATAAAAATGCGAAAACTGAAGTGAAACATTTAGAGGATAATCGAAAAGGATTATTCAAACTTGTTAAGGGTGCAACGGAATTTGTTGCCGATGTAGCTAGTCTTGCAACGCTTTACCAAGCAGGTACATCTGCCCTTAATACATTCACATTAGGTAAAAACCATCGACAAACAGGTGAAGCTTTACATCAAGAAAATAGCAAGGATAAAAAACAGGAGCAATTTAACCAACTCAATATGGCATTACGTTATTTATCAAATATTGCTCAGATAGTTGATAAAAAGGCTGAACAGATGCCACTTTTATTATTTGTTGATGACTTACAGTGGATAGATGAGTTAACGGCTGAATTTATATTAGCTCACTTATTGCCAGCTTTCCCTACAGAATTATTGTTTACTGCGCGTGGCTCAGACAGCGAAACCAGTTATAAACTGGCGGTAGAAGAGCAAGGGCATTCGCCTTATAAATTAGCACTATTCGATGTTGCAAAGCTTTCACACATCAAGGTAACTAGCGAAAGAAAGCCAAAAAAATTAGTCGCCAATCAACTCATCACGCTACAACCGCAAATCATAATTAAAGGCATGGACCATGAAACGCTGTCTGAGTTAATAAAATTAACGTACCAAAATGCGAGTAAAGATCAAACCGATTCTATTGCTAGCGCGGTAATGAACGCATTAAGCGTTGAAAGCATTACAGAAACGACTCAGGTTATTACATTATTTGCTATCGAAACACTAAACCTAATAAGTGACCCTTCTTTTTACCGTAAAAACACACGACTTACCCCGTTAATAATACAACCTAAAAAAGGTGTATATGAAATTAACGCGCTAGAAAAACAAGTGTTAATTAATACGGTAGAAAATATTTTTACCCTGTTACGAGATGCGCATACTCAGGCTTATACTCATGATAGTTTACAAGATAACAGCAACAATCATTTTACCTTATCTTCTTACGCAGTAATGGAAGAGCGTTTGTTCATCATTGGTCAATATTTTAACGAATACAGTAATGCAGCCATCTTTAGTTTGCAATTGTCGGCACTTATCGGTACCCCGTTTGAAAGTACCTTGGTACAGAAAATGATCACCAAAATTATTGGTGTGGACTTGAATGAATATCCGTTACTAGAACCGCTAAAACTTGAGTTGTCTCAACAAACGGGTACAGCTTTAGAGCCAGAACACTATGATATTTTAGAAGAAATACTAGAAATATTGAAACGCTTAGATCTGACTAAAAATATGCACCAATTTAAACATGGGTTATTTTCTAACTTTCTTAGGCAGAAACTGAAATATGAGTTTCATACTCTCTTTTCAGCTCATACACCTAAAGAAGCTATGAATATGTTTTTCGATTTTTGTAGTCGCCTTCTTATTGTCGAAATCGAAATAATTGAACGGGAAAAAAATAGTGTTGCTTCAATGTTTTTTCAAAACTGGAATAAAGAAAGAGATATAGAACTACGATATTATAGGTCTGCTTTATTAAATGTTATTGAAATGGCATATGAAATAGATGCTTCAAAATGGACTTATCAATATCGACTTTGTTTGATGAGTAATGCCGAAGACTCTGCAAAGAGCAAAGGAATAGATTTTTCTATAAAACTCTACGAAAAATCGCTTTATATTAGTGAAGAGTGTCATAAATCTGAAGAAGGTAATGAAGCATCTAAGTTATTATTAATTAAATCTTTAAATGAATTGGCCACTATGTACAAAAGTGTAAATAGAAGAAATGATGCTATCAAAATAGATGAGCGAATACTTTCGATTATTAAACCACTCTACGGTAAAAACAAAATACTTTGGGTCGAGCGGTATATTGTGGCCCTAGGTCAACTTGCTATTAGCTACATCAGTCAGAATAAGTATGAAGGCGCATTAACATTGCAAAAGCAAGCAATAACCTATGTTGAAGAATTTTATAATAAATTTCATTATAAAACGAAATGGATGAGAATATACTCTCGTTGTTTAAACCAAGCTGTTGAAATTTATTTACACCAACCTAGTGGCTCAGAAAATTCGATTGAACTTTGTACGCGCTCTCTCTCTATATCAAAGTCACTATATGAAAAATGGAAAGATACTGAATCTACTGTAGATTATGCCAAAGTTTTATCGACGAAAGCACTACTTTTATCTAATCAAGATAATGATATTGAAGCGATTGAATGCCAAAAGCGTTCGGTCATGTTATTTAAAGAGTTATATCAGAACGATAATGAAATGTTGGCAGATCTTTATACTAATGGTTTAAATAAACTAGCAGGACTGCTTAATATTTCACTTAAATATACTGACTCGGTTTATGTTCAGAAAATATCTTTGGATATTATTGAACCTTTATTTGAAAATGATAATACTCGTTATAGCTATGCTTACTCTAACGGTTTAAATAACTTAGCTACAAGTTTTATAAATTTACAAGAATATGATGAAGCTAAAATATTAAGAGAAAAAAATCAGGTGATTTTAAAGGCTTTATATGAGCAAGACAAAATTTTTTGGGTGGAACGATATATAGACAACATGTATGGCTTGGTTTCCATATACGATAAAGAAGGCGATCATAGTAATGCTGTCCAATTAATTAAAACTATGAAAGTCATACTTGAGCCTTTATTTGAAAAAAATAACGAAATGTGGGCGGAAGAATACATTGAAGTGTTGATGATGCTAGTACACGGTTATAATAACGTCGGCAAAGAAAGAGAAGCAACATATTTACAAGAACAAAGTATAATATTATTGAAGCAGTTATATGAACAAGATAATGCTCGTTGGCTTCGTAAATATCTAAACGGTTTGAATAACCTAGCATGTAGCTACGGAAATTTTGGTGAAAGCGACAAAGCGATAAATATTACGGAAATGATTATAGAAATAATTCGCCCTTTATTTGAAAAAGACCACAAAGAGTGGGCAGATAAATACATTCAAATACTCTCTTCGTTAGTAAATAGCTTTTATGCACTAAATTACATCGGAAAATGTACCTCAACGCTAGAATATTTGACGACTATATTGGAAGTTCTACACTCAGAAAACTATTCCCTTTGGGTTTCAAGTTACGTCGAGACATTAACAACATTAGAGTCAATATATAAAACACAAAAAGCTTTTGAAAAACAAAGTGAAGTCAGAGATAAAATCTCTGCGATTTATGCAAGTGCAATAACTGAATCCCCCTCTTAATACAACATGAAATAGCATAAAAAGGACGATGTATGTTTTTTTGGAAAAAAAAAGAAAAGAAAAAAACGGTCGAATTTAAAGAAAAACCACACGTGATTCGTTTTATAGATAAATTGACGGGTTATCGAATGGTATCTACAACAGTTATCAGTAACAATAATGGTAGTCTGACCCAAAAAGAAGTTGGATATGCTATATTCGAAATAATATGCAGAGGTCAAGGACTTGTTGCTTCAAAACAAGAAATGGATGGTGAGTTATGGTTCGTAGCTGTTTATCCAGATCGGCCCAAATTGACTCAAGCCAAAATGAATATTGATAGATATGATATTAGTCATTTCATGGCTATTGATCAGACGATACTTATTGCTCTTTTTGGGGTATGTAGGGGGATCAGGGAACCTTCAGTTGATTGCGACGTATATTCAAGTGACGAATATTCAATGCAAGTAATGTTAGCGCTTTGGGCGATGGGGTATGATCTAGACTCTATTAGAGTACGCGAGAAATATATTCATTTAAAGGAGAACGTTAGTAAAATTGTTGGTGGACTATGGGAAAAACAGGGGTAGGTTCATCTTAGCTAATTAAATTTATTCTGATAATTATTCATGAATTTATGGATAACTATTTGTGTGAGTAACGCTACTGACCTGGTCCAATATATTTGGACACCTCGTTAAGTGAGTAAACTAAACGAGGTGAAATATGACAAAGAACAAACAACGTAAACATTATTTTGATAAGTTCAAAGAAGAAACTCTGAGTCTAACCGAAAAATTTGGTGTGGTTCAAGCTAGTTAAGTCAAAAAATGTCGATTCAGTGAGAAAAATCACATGTCATTTTTATCAAATATATACATCAATAGCATAGATGTATTCATTACCAATAGAGATAGTCCTGTCGTCCATAAGATATAGTCGCTAATAAGATTTCCTAGCCCTTGATACAATATTTGTACACCAAATATTTCAGTACTTGAACTAGCATATACCTTTGATAATAACATATACCCTAAAAGCAAAATAGAGAGGATAAAAATAGTAGCAGATATTCGAAAAATGGCTCTTAGTGCTAAGTTAAGATGAGCATGAAACAGCACATCTAATACGAAAATCAAATACAAAAAAATCGCTGAATAAGTAAATAAATCATATGAGGCTAAAGTATTAATCACTGTTGCCGTATGTGCGTAAACCAATGTCAGTATAAAAATTAGAACAATACCACCACCAATAGCTTTACCCATTATTTGAATCCCTGTTTATCTCACTACTTCTGCCATTTAGGTCGTGACTGATTATCAAAAGCTCTTCATGAACATTTTTATTGCCATATTCCATCGTTAATTCCTTTTATTATCTAAAAATATTATATCTAACGAATTTTGAACCACTCTGTAACCAATCAGGTGACAGATTTTCTTTAATTCCGTCTCTAAGATAAAGGTGTTCAACTTCTGCGAAGGCGTAGAGCATTAGAAAAAAAATTAACACCACCCAAACTAAACTGATAGATGAATCAGGAGGGTAGTCACTTTCATTGCTTATTTTGAAAAATAGTATTGGAGTAACTAGACATAATAAACAGGCGGTCCAATAAACAAGCATGAAAAGAGTGCCAAGAAAAAAAGATTCAGCGGAAGAATACAACTCGCTTCTTAATATTGAAAAAAGTACGAATAAAACGCTCATTATATGAATTTTGATTAAATCGAATAATGGTTCAGATTCTTGACTCTTTGATTGATAGCTAGGATCAAAAAATAAAACACACATAAAAAAATTTACAAATCTAGTGAGCATTGTTGTTCCTATAATTTAATCTGAGTATTGTAAAACGGTCTACATCTGTCCAAATTTCACCTAGGTTGTTAGGTGTTTTTTGGCTGTTTGCTCAAGTGCAAAAATTTAGTTGAATTTAAAGTTGAGCCTTGTGATGAGCTGAAATAATCCTTTATGTTACTCATGCTCTATAATTCCGCCGTGGGTATTCTTTGGAGAGCTGATTTTCCGTGATTTTTTGGGTTTTAAATATTTGAAATAACAAAACCGACAATATAAATATGATATCAGAAAAAGCTATTAAAAGTAGCAAGATGGAAATGTTTTTTATGTACATAACACTATGTACATAAAGCTTTAAGTTTTGTTAGTTAAATAAATGACGTTCATGAATTCACCATACCTATTGGAAAATATTTCTGTGGTATACATGAGGTTTACAACGATTAATGCGATACTTAATATTTTAAGGGGATAGGCTGAAAATCGACTTTGGCTACGACTAAGTTGCATAAATTCACACTAATTACGTATCTTTGTATGTTCGTGTAAAAGCGATATTTTATAGGGCTGATAATGTTTAAATAGGTTTGATGAATGAGTGCTAATAGAGCATTTTCTAAAAAACATAATGAGTATTTTGAAATGTCATTTTTTGTTGAAGTTTTCGATAAATACCTTCAGTACTGTGAAAAACATTGTTTTACCCCTCAGTATTTAGCGAATGAGTTTAAGCTATTATTAAGTAATGGAATTCCTGATGAATTTGTAACGCAATTACTTTACCATTCAAAACTTGAAGGAATATATTCTAAAAAGCATATTGTCGATGTGCTTTAGTCGCTAGATACTTGCAAGTATCTGTTGACGAATTTCTTTACGATGTTAGATTATTTACAATAAAGCAATTTTAATAAGGATGTTAAATGGAAAAGCGTTTTGAGTCTTTGCTTTGGAGTAGCCGATTACTTCAACTTTTTGGTGTTGTTTGTAGTGTGATCACAACTGCAACTTTAATATTATTGGGTTGTGTCGAGGTGTTTCATTTATTACAAGGAATGTTCTCTTACCTAATTACTCATAGTTCAAATGTTTCTCGAGATAATCTAATACTTATGGTGATCGGGATCCCTGATCCCTTCCTACTTTCTTCTATCCTATTTATCTTTTCCTTTGGCTTGTATGAACTACGTATAGCCCAATTGAGACTCTAAACAGCATCAATCAAAAGCCTTTCAAATTAGCAGTATTGAGGAATTAAAAGCTAAGCTAGATAAAGTAATCGTGATGATTTTAGTTATAAAGCTATTTTCATACCTTGTTGAAATAAAAACCGAAAATATTATTGAGCTTTTATATATGGCCATCATAGTTTTGCTTGTTTCAGTTAGCCTTTGGCTTGAGCATGCAAAAAATAACGGCCTTGATTAAATGAGCCTTAGCTAAGTACTTCCTAAATTTAAGATAATTATAATGAATCAGAACAAATTACTTAACACTTTTTTTGAATATCGCACGGTACAATGCTCTGAAATGCCAATGGATGATTCTATGTTAGAGCAATCTGATGTGATTTTACCTTTGGTTTTACTTTATATCCAGTTGGCAATCAAAAATACCAAGCTTGAAGATAAAGTACTTAAATGTAAATTGGTTAAACAAGCAGAATCACTGTGTTATTTTTCTGCTCAAAATGTAGAGTTTATCGATGAATTTATTGCGCTAAATATTCTTGAGGAATTGGGTGGTTATAGTGCAATTTCAGCGATTGAAGGAAATGGAACCAGCCCTGTAGATATAGAATGTTTAGTCACGATGTTTCGTCAGTATTTGCAAGATGTTCCCGAAGGGCAAAACTTAAACGATGATGATGACTTCTATCCGAAATTTTCAGAACGCTTTTCATTGAATTTAGATGTAGACTTCATTGAAGCGCAAATAGAGGTAACAGAAAGTTATTGGTATGAACAAGAGTCATCAATAAACGAAGAAAGAGAAGGTGAAACTCCCCGTCCACAAAAAGCGTTTGAACTGGAAAAACAGTATGTGCGCCTAAACTTATCTACCCAGTATTTTTTTGAAGAACTATCTGTTGTAGCCTGTGCTACATACCTTTCTAAAAAACCATCATTTGAAGTACAAAATATTAGGGCAGAAAAACTGCCTGAAATTGATTGTGATTTGGTGCTTTCTGTACTTATTGGAACCCCACATTTATTGACGGTATTGGCAAGCCAATTTCAGTGTCAACCAAGTCAAGTCACAATGCCTGAAGATGTTTACCAAACGAGGAAAGTATTAAAAGAACAGGTGGTTTCCCGTAGTTTCTCTGCAAACAATGACACAAGTAAAAACTGGTATCAAATGGCGAAAAGCCATGCAGTTAAACTTGTGCTAAATAACGATGTGCAATCTTGCTGTGATGAGGCGTTTAATGGTGATGAATTTACCCCTTCGTTATTTATTGAGGCATTACTAAAACTTGAACATCAGAGTATTATTAAACTCAAACAGTTAAACCAGTGTACTAGCCATATTGTTAAAGCTATCAAAATTGAAAAACAACTTAAGTATGATTTAAACAAGCAGGTTATTGGACAACGAGAAGCTATTGAGAGTTTAACTAAAGGCTATTTAACGTCCAATATAGGCGAAAGTGAAGGGCCAAGGCTGATATTTACCTTCGCAGGCCCCTCTGGCGTAGGTAAAACTTATTTATCCTCTATTTTTTGTGATTTGTTAAATCAGTATGAAAAGTCGGGATATGTTTTCACTACTTTCAATATGGAGCAATATGCTGGCAAGCAAGATATGATGAAACTGTTCGGCAGCGGGCTGCAATACAATGACGCCAACCTCGGAGTATTAACAAGTGCCGTGCGAGCGCAGCCAAGGCAGATATTACTTTTTGATGAAATTGAAAAAGCCCATCCCAATATCATTCAATCTTTATTGAGTGTTTTAGATAAAGGTGTGGCTCAAGACCAAACCAGTCAAGAATTTATTAGTTTTACTCAGTGCATTGTTATTTTTACTACTAATCTTGGCCAAGGCATATTGGCCAAAAATAATCAAAAACACCCACTGAATATTTTTGACGTTTTACGTAATACTGAAAACCCAGCGACTAAAACTAAGCTCTCTGTTGAGTTCATTAATCGATTGGCGAAAGGCTATTCGATATTGTTTTCTTCTTTGCAAATTAACCACTTTGCCTACCTTGCAGAAAGAGAACTTAACAAGCCAACAACCTTTCAAAATATGCTTAATTTTTATTGGCCAGAGAATTTTCCTTCTTTTTTACTACAATCTTTAGCCCCTGAAATAACAGCAAGGCAATTAACCAACTGTTTGTCCAAATTAAAGGCTGAAATATTATCCAAGGCTAGTGATCTTATTGATGAAGATATGTCGTTAATATCTTGCAAGATTAAGGTAGAAGAAAATACGACTGCCGCGGAAGTGAAAAAACTATTATTGTTTGATAATGATATGAGACTTCAATCGCAGCTCGAACAGTCTGAATTTATGCTTTCAGCGAGTCTTATCGACAATATTGAAAATATCAGAACAAAAATGGAAGAGCAAAGACCTGATGCTTTTTTGATTGATATTGAATCTGTTTCTAATATTCAGTTATCTCTAAGTGACGTCATCGATGAAGTTCATAATGTGAATATTAACGTACCAATATTTAGTTATCGTGTCGTATATACAAAAGTCGCTAAGCCTTGCGAGCAAGCGTGCAACCATAATGTACGAGAGCACTTCGATTTAGATTTTGCAAATGTAGGGCAGTCGTTTCCCGCCATGCTTAAACGTATTAACTATTATCTGACCATGGAAAAAGCGGTATTACGAATGATTTCTCGTAATGAACAGTTGCAGTACCAATGTTTGATCGAACGAAACAATAATGACCTTGAAGTTTCATTCAGTAATTTAGCGCGTCGGCAGATAGTGAACTCAAAGGACTTACAAGAAACGAGTTTATTCAACCATAGTTTACCTGATAATTCACTCGATGATGTCATCGGTCTTGAAAGAGCAAAACGTAGGCTTAGCGAAGTTATTGGCTGGTTAAAGTCACCTGAAAAGCTACAAAACTTTGGTGTAAAGGTGCCAACAGGCTTCTTATTTTCGGGTCCTCCGGGTACCGGAAAAACCTTACTTGCCAAGGCGGTTGCAGGTGAGTGTGATTTGCCGTTTTTCAGTGTGGCCGCTTCTGAACTTTCAGCGCCTCATAGCGGCGGTACAACTGAAAATATCAAACAGTTGTTCGTCACGGCAAGAAAATATGCACCATCAATCGTCTTTATTGATGAAATAGACGCCATTGCCACACAACGAACAAATAATTCAGATAGTAGCTCTCGTGATAAAAACTTAACGGTAAATGCGTTACTCACTGAAATGGATGGCTTTTCATCGGGAGAAGCGCCGGTGTTTGTTATGGCAGCAACTAATCACCCGCAGTTACTTGATAAGGCGATCACCCGTCCTGGGCGTTTTGATGAAACCATTTATTGCGATCTTCCTAATAAAAAAGCCCGTTTGACGTTTTTCGAACGCTTTGCACAAAAACATAAGCTTAATTGGCAAGGCGCTGAGTTACAGCAGTTGGTTTCGTCTGCTCAAGGCATGTCTTCGGCTGAAATAGAGCAAGTGCTACGAGAAAGTATTTACCAAGCGGTTGGGGAAGATAAACAACTTACCACTGAGCATATTAAACAAACTATGATCCGCATTGTTTACGGCGCTCCTTCTGACCATATTTTCTTAGGAGCAGAAGAAAAACGTCGTACAGCCTATCATGAAGCTGCACATTTATTAGCGTACAAATTACTCTTTCCTAAGCAGCCGATAGATTTTATTACCATAGAGCCAAGAAATCAGGCGTTGGGTTTTGTTGCTACACGCGCTTCTGAAGAATATGAAAGTTATTCAAAACGTAGGGTGATGCATAAATTGCAAGTATTGTTAGCGGGTAGGGTGGCTGAAAAACTTTGTACAGGAGACAGTGAAGAAGTCAGTACCGGAGCGTCTAACGACATAGAAAAAGCCACGCAACTTGCCATGCATGCCATTTATGAAGGGGGCATTGAACCAACCGTTGGGCCAGTGAATGTTGCTATGTTAACCAAATTTGAAGAAAGTGAGTTGTTGTCAACGGCACAACAAGCGGTTAAAGAATGGCTAGAACAGGCTGAAAAGCAGGTAGAAAAACTACTAACAGAGCATTATCAGCAGCTAACTTTAGTTGCTGAAACCCTGTTAGATAAAGAGTCATTGTTAGGTGACGAAATCGATCTTCTGTTTGATTCTTAACTAGGTTGAAAATTAAAGTGTGTATTTTAAGATTAGAAATAAAGGAAGGTAAATATTGTTAATCAAGCTTACTCAAGGGTTTAAGTTCATCGTTAAACTTATACCTATCGCAGCGGTTATCATTGTTGTCTTTAGCATAACAAGTTTATATTTAAACCCTGAAACGGGAGTGAATAAATTATTACAAACTAGAGGCTCTATGAACCACTTACACCAGCGAAAAGAATATGGAGAAATTGTCTTGGTTGGCGATAGACCAGAATTACTCCAAGTTTCTCAGGACCAATACAAAGTACTTTTCAAGAATACACATTTTTTGGGAATTAACGGCATTGAAAAACGACGTTATGCCATTGAGAACTTTTATTTTGTAATGCAAAGAACAGATCTAGTTACTTTTGAGTTATTAAGCGTGAGTAACTATTGGCTAAAGGACGTAACGCCAGACTTTGACGTGAAAACAACGCAAGTAATTCCTAGAAAGCCGGTATACCTTTTAAAAGGCGGAGCTGATATAAGGACCATTAACTTCAATTACAGTCTTGCGGGTGCTAAAGGAAAAGAAAAACTAAGAAAAAGCTACATGGCTGACATTAAATCATTTGATGAGAAGACAGTAGTACATCTAGTCAAAACGTTTGGTGACAAAACCTTTATGCAGAAATGGCGATCAATTTACTATCCGGATGTAGTAAACAAGATGACAGCAAAACAATTCACTAAAGCCTTTAAACAAAAAGTAGGTGATAAGTATTTACAAGATTTTATTGCTGTTTTAAATGGTGATGCGGTCACGTTAAGACCACATGTGTCTCAGTCCTTTTAAAAAAAAGAATCTTGGTTATATCGCACTTTTTTCTCTAACGTAGAAATAGATAGTGATATAAGGGTTAACTTTAACTTCAGAAATGTTTTTAATTTACCTTTTGTACTCGTCTCATATCTGATTGCTATTCTTTCCATTAGGCTTTACTGGAAAAGAGTATTTTAAGGTTTAGCCATGATGCCTACCCATTTCTAATTTTTTCAGTATTTTTTATTTAAATAGAGATCAATAGTTTTGGCCAAAGTGATAATTTGCGCAAGAAGTGAAGGCATATGACAGAGAACACCAATACCATTAATTTTCAGAAGGTTCATTTTATGGCGCAACTCCGAAAAATTGAACTTTGTGATTTTGATTTATACCCAGAGCCAGATGACTCTGAGCTAGAATGGCCGTTTGCAGATAAAGTAGATTTTTATATGCAAGCTTATGCACTTAATTCGTTGGAAGCTTTA
Organism: Colwellia sp. BRX8-4; assembly: GCF_014077345.1. Taxonomy (NCBI): domain Bacteria; kingdom Pseudomonadati; phylum Pseudomonadota; class Gammaproteobacteria; order Alteromonadales; family Colwelliaceae; genus Colwellia; species Colwellia sp. BRX8-4. The sequence goes on along the minus strand of NZ_JACGVS010000033.1, from coordinate 11,164 downwards.
TTTAATAAAAAACTAACGTTTGAGCAGTTTACAGTGGCTTTTGAAAATAAGATTTCCATAAAAAGTAAAGACATTGGTCGTGAGTACTTTTACGAAGAGTTACGTTTGTTCTCTGAAGGGATCAGAGCTGATAAGAATGAAGATTTATACTATCAAATTCAGATTTGAATTATATTAAAAGGATAATGACTAAGATAATAGTAGCTTTAGTCTTTTTACCTACCTTGGTATAACTGGAATAGCATTTTTATCGCGTATTTGTTTCCTAGGTGCTTTGCTATCATAATCTTTGGCGAAATAGTTAATTCGGACTTGGCGATATATCTATAAGTGTTAATGCTTCTTTCTTTTCGTGAGTTTCACCATCTGATTTTTAGTTTTTTATTTTAATACTTTTCCCTATCCTGTCGTCATCCACTGCCCTAGCGCTAGTATTGTGCTTAATACTACCATCACTAAACTTTCACTTATACCTTAATAATTGAAAATATAATTAAAACCTATCATAGTATTTCTGTGTTCGGAGTATGACAATCTCGTATTTTTTATTCATTTGGCCCTTTGTTTTTTCGGTGTTTTTGAGGCTCTGTTCGATAAGACCTAAATCTTTTTGGGTCTTTTTCAAAACGTCGATCTTGGAAGCAAATAGGCCTAGTTTTTTGCATCATTTTATTGGCGACCATAAAATGACAATGTGGCAGATAAGACAAACAAACAACCGAAAAAGTAACTGGTGGTTGTAAGTGTTTTAGATGCTTTTTTTTAAAAGAGACGAATTAATAACACGATGGTTAACGCTACAATTGAGAAACCAAAAGGATAATTAGAAAAGGGGGGGCTTGGCTAAATCCCCTACGATGACTAATTCGCCTGCTATAGTAATTGATTTAGGGGACTTTATTTATTCATAATACCGATAAATAAAAATAGTGATGTAGCGGAGATTGTCAATTAGGTATTGTTCATTAAATGCTCATAAAATTAATGTTAGTTCAATTATTACCCATTGAATTTTATATCTTAATTGTAGTTATTGTAGTTATTTTAGTTTAAAGTTGGTCTGGTAAGTTATTTGTTACTAATTGTTAATGCTTTGAGCTAATGGCGTGAATGGAGTCATCTTTGAAAAAGTTATCTAATAGGGCATATATCAATATGCTTATCATATTCCTCTTAAGTTTAATGCAAATAGGGTGTCAATCAATGCCTGAAAAATCAACGACTGCCGTCACAATAATGAAGCTAGATATCACGCAAAATAAACAATCAAACAACCAGAAAGTTAATGACTTAAATACAACGGAATCGGATCGTTGCGCTAACGTGAAGCCTGAAGATAAACATTACTACGCATGTGTAGATAGAAAGCCAGATCCTGATATCGAAAAAGAAGAAACTGACGTATATATATTAGAGTGGAAGAAAGAGCAATGATTGAGCGCAGTAGCTTTCATGGGAAAGTTATTCTCTTGATCGCCATTTTTGTTATCTATATTGGGCTAGAGCTATCCGTCAATTTATTGCTTATCGATGTATATTCTAAACCACTTTCAATAATATTTGGCAGTTATGAGTATGCGGCAAACAAATTAGAATTATTTGGTAGGGTATTAACCGGTTTTGGTTTAGCCCTAACATTTATCAGTTTTATTCCTGTTGATAAATTGCCACTTAAAAAAGCTAAGTGGGTAGTAAAACCACTCGTTTTTATGCTGATGTGGCTTATGATTATTCCAACATTAAGGTTAGTCGTAGATGGTTTTATACACAATACAACCAATGTAGATAAACTTAGTGCGGTAAGAGCCATTGTGTACAAAGAAGGTTATTTAGCTAATCGTTTAGCGATTAAAGACTTTGATGAATTTAATGCTATTGCCAAAGATCCTGAGCGTAAAGATTTAGTTGTGGCGCTTATCCCTTCTTTGGCTTACTTTTCAAGTAGTTTTAACGGGCTAATCGAACGTAATACTGAGTCTATTGCAGAGGCTTTTTTATCGAACAAACAGTCGCAAAAGTTTACGCAAGACGGACTACCTCTATTAAGAAAATTTGATGCCTTATATAAAGGGGAGCTTCAACAATATAAAACCGCGGATGTTAGTTATGCCGTTGCGCTTAATAAATTGAAGGACAAAGAAGCTATTACCGCGGAGAAAAATAGCTTAATAACGTCGGTTAATTCAGGAGTTCAAAATCATTGGAATAGTTATATCTCTCAATTTGAATTAGCGGGTAATTTTCTCGATGATATTGCTAAAAATCAATCGTTGCGTGAAGCTCATCATAAATTTAAAGATAGATACCGTAGTAGTCGATGTGATACACAGTGTCGCGGAAATGTTAACCAAGAACACGCTAATTACTTTAATCATATTACCTATGAAAATGGTAGAGGCTTAGGGGTTCATGTATTACCTGAGCATATTTTTTATAGTGTATTAGGCACACAAGAACGCATAGAATTAATGTTAGAAAAAGGTCGTAAACACTGGCTTAAATTAGTATATGGTGTCGATGAAGAAGAAAATATTGAACAATATATTGCCAGCGGTAATGCACGAAAATTTGCAATAAAGCACCTTAAAGAAAAAGGCATTGTAGTACCTGATACTTGGCAATTCTCAGACACAATGATTATTGAACAAAAAATTATTTCACGATACCAAAAACAAGCAGATACGGTATGGATAACATATCGAAAAAACTCACAATTTGATATCAGCGATATAGGGTTAGACCGGTTTGGATTTGCTACACATCCAGTTGTTGAAAAGCACGCTAGGGCAACATTACGGCAGTTTTATATTGAAGATTTCTCCCCTGGGCTACCGGAAAAACCTTATTTAGATAAATGGTTAGCGCAACAAAATAATATTTCCTTTATACGAATGGTTACCTCTACTGCTGCCACTGCGGCCTTTTCACCAGGAGGTGTATTATATGACATAGGTAATGATGCCGTTAAATTATCAGTGATCCCGCCATTAAGTATTGGGTTAAGCTTTTTGGCTATTTTTTTATTATTTGGGAAGCTAGGGTATTATTTAGTAAGAAGTAATAGTTATGGATACTTCGCTATTGTGGTGATCGCAGTTGGTCTAATTTTTATTTTGCCAACTTATCAATCTGTTAGTAACCCTAATTCATACCATAAAATGATGGCGGCTTTTTCTCAAGAATTTCAAAAAGGTAATGATAAAGAACAGAAAAAATCAAGTGCTTTTGGTTATGCGTTAGATTTGGAAAATGGTTTGTTTGCTAACTATAAAGATTTGCCATTTGTTAAATCGGTTGGGCAAGAGCTTGGTATCGGTTCAAAACAAGGCTCAAGACAAAATAACTTATCAGAAACTGAAGAATACAGTTCATATGAACGTAATAGCTTCATTCGGGGGTTGCGTGCATATGACAATGCTTTTTACCATGTTTTTGATTGGATACCGGCTAAATTTAATACCGGTAATATTGTGCAAGCCTTTGACGCTAACGTAACTATTTTAAAGCGTGACCAAACCATCGGTGCATTTTTAGGTGTTTACTTTGACGGAGAAAAAGTAAAAGAAGTTAAAATGCCTAACTTTCTGGTTAATTCAGATCTTGGTTTGTTGTTAGAGCAGCGGGTGTTTTTTGACTCAGACTTTTTTAGCTTAGCGAAAAATTTTATCGATAATTATGATGACCCTGTTTATCTGATGAGTGTCGCTGATGGCTCTTTTATGCGTGAATCTGCTATTCAGCGAATTGAAAAATCGATGGTGCAGTATTTAAATGAGAATAAGTATTTTTCCAACTCAATGAAAGCGTTAAATAAAGAAGGTTATAAAAATTTAATATTATGGCAAGTTAATGCAGGCGAGCAATATCGCTGTTTTACGCTTCCTTCCATAACGTCGGATATGTTTAGCCAAGCAGTATTAAATAATAGTATTAGCTATGAAGAGCTACAAAACTGTAGAGGTTTCTTATAATGTTAAAAGCAATCAAGAGTTTTGCAATGTCAGAGCTAGTGAATTACATTGTTATTTTTATGATATTTACAGCCGTATTTGTTGGTTATACCTACTTGCAAACACAACAAGAACAACAAATGGTACAAGCGCAGCAAACCATAGAACGAATCAAATTAAAAATCGCTTTAGTTATGGAGTAACTCATGCCACATACGACACAGACAATTGAAACCGGGAAAACAAAAGAATCTATCTTTAAATTTGAAATTAATATTCCTGTAATACTAACTATGGGCTTGGCTATATATTTAGCTTTTTCATCACACCAAGCTAATTTGAAAAATAGTGAAAAGATAAATCAATTGTTGGTGAAATACGAAAAAACATTAAATAGTGCCATTGCAGGTGATCCAAGTACTTTAAAGGATTATAGAAAAAACCTTAAACGCGCTGTCGCGGGTTTATCCCCACAGGAAAAGAAAATATTAGAGTCCGTATTGGCGCTATCTTCAGGTAACAAATGACAATAGTAGTATTTTTTATAGGGGTATTTGCAAAAGTCTTTCTGTGATTGTCTCTATGTATAAAGCATACAAACACGTCAATGATATATATTTGTCAGAAAATATTCTTTAACGTCTACCCCTGAATGCTTTACTAAGATATTTCAACGGCAGGGTGTTGTTGTACTTCTTCTGGAGTTATCATTACTTGCAGACCCATTAGCTCCTTAAGTTGTGGTTCGACCAATACTTCTAATTGTTGATATAGGCTGAACCGTTTTAAAAATAACGCGAGTTTAATACCACCCATCCCCAAAAAGAAACAGCCAGCGAATACAATAAATTCGTCAAACATAAAACCAAGGGCAATACTAGCAAAGAATACTACTAAAAAATAATAAGCTTTGAAGTTAGAATTATCAATGAAATTTTCAGCGATACTTTCTAAATCAAAGGATTTTTTCTTTTTAGTATTATGGTTAACATAACCACAATAGTAGCCTGTGTCGCCATTATCGATTGAAACTATCGATATATTATGGTTTATTCTAGCCTCGACTGATTGATCTAGTAGCGATACTAATTTTTCACTACCATCGTTTTTTTTGAGCCAGAACTCCTGGTTGGTTAATACTTGAGAGTGTATTTGTGTTGTTTCTACTTTACCAACGTTGCTGTTTGTTGAATAAACATGTGTTTCGGCGTGCTTGTCGTTTGTTAAGAGCATTCCTGTGTCGACAGATATTTCAAATTTCATAATGTAGTTCCTTTACAACTAGATGATTTTCAATTGAGATATTAATATGGGTACAACAAAAATACAATTGATATTCAATGACTTTTAATATTTTTCGATAAACTAATATCGATAAAAAAATAGATGCAAGGATTCATAAAAGTTAGGGGAGCTACACGTCAGGGGAACTCAGTGGTTATGGGCTTATGATTATGAACGACCTTATGTAGGAATAGGCGGTATTACCATGTCCTGGTGCTATTTTGGTTAACAGTATTTATTTTGTGTATGTGTTTTAGTGATCTTTATATTGAACTGACGCAATTAGCAATTAGCAATTAGCAATATCAAAATCGATGATGTTGGCATTGCCATTGGTGTCGACCAGTACATTGTTTTTGCTCAAGTCGCCATGTTCGATACCTTTTTCTTTAGCATGTTCAATAGCGGTGTTTAGCGTTTCATTTACTTGAACTTTCGCTTTGTCACTAGGCGCTGAATTGAGAAATTCGAATAAAGTGATGCCGTTTATATATTCCATCACAATGTTTGGCTCTTGATGATCATCATGACCAATATCAATAAAGCTGGCGATGAATTGATGATCAAGGTTTGCCAATAACTGCGCCTCTTTTTTAATCATATTAAGGGCTGTTTTATTTGAGTCGGCTAAGGCGAAATATTTAATAGCAACGGTATGTTCTATTAAGCCGTCTATTCGCTTGGCTAGGTAAACATCACTCATACCACCTTGGCCAATTAACGATTGAATTTGATATTTGTTGTTTATTAAGCGTCCGATACGAATACTTGTATCTTCGTTATTAATGATCCCAAGATGTAAGTATTCGAGCATCTCGTTGGCTGAAGAACCACTGTGTTCTAATAAGCAGGATAACTCGGTTGCTACTGTTGAATTCTGTTGATGCAGTTGTGTCATTTTCTGCGATAATAATTCTTTTGGCAAACTAGAATATTCTGTAAATAATTTATAAAGCAAAGACATAGGTTAAAATCCGTTGAAGTGGCTATGATACCAAGCATGCGCAAATTTGAGTTCATTTTGTACTGTACGCAGAGATATACTATACATATCAGCAATTTTCTTTGCATTTAATCCAGCAAAAACATTGAGCTGAAGAAGTTCTGCTGCCCGGGGGTTCTCCTGTACCAGCGCATTATAAACGCGCTCCAAGTCACAGATTGTTTCCGCAATATTACAGTCGTATTCAGGCTGTTTTTCTTCCTGAGGCAGGGTGTTTTTCTGCGCATTTTTACTGCGAGATTGATCCTTCATTATTGAATAAACAACCTTACCAATAAGTCGATAAAAGTCTGCTCTGTTATCAAGTTTTGCACTGGTTACTTTGCCTAACCGAGGATAAAGGTGATTGATAATATCAGTGGTTGAATCAATACAAACCGACACTTGATTGACATCAGTTTGTTGGTTATTTAGGTTTTGAATTTTTGTCTTGCGTATTTGATGTCGAAACTGTTGGTAGCATTGAATAAACAATTCATCGTAGGCAGTTTCATCGCCATTTTGCCATTGAGTGAGTAGCTCAGTTACCGGCACGTCTGATAAAAATTTTATATCCATATATCTGTTTTTATTTGAGTTGTTATAAATATGCTAACACGTGACATTTAATGCTTCTAGTTTAATGGCCGTTTATTCAACAAAAAATAAACATTATATTTTTTTTCGTTTTTAGTTCATTGCAACGTGTCTTTTCGTTTTAAAAATAAGAGTCTAAGGTGACAGCATAATTTTTTAGAAGGTAATTTGTAAATATGGAAAATCAACAAATCGTGAGTTACAACAAAACTAATGCGTTAAGCCATCTTCAAGTGATGAACAAACTAGGAACCACTTTTTTCATACTTTTCATCGTAGGAGCTTTCTTACCCTTGGCTGATTTAGGTGTCTGGTCTGATGAAACATTTAGTTTATACAATATTGCAAACCCAATGGTGTTGTTGGTTATCGCAACCTTAGGTGTGCTTGTTACCTTAACTGGCCTTAGCCGCACAGCTTCAAGATTGTTATCTTTAGTGTTTGTGGCTCTTGTTGTTGGCTGGTTTTTAACTCAGCTTTATGACATTTATGATATGGCAAAAGTAGCGAGAGAAATAAGAGGGCGTGACTTTGAGTTCAAACACTTTGCGCGTTCAATAAAAGTTATGGCTCAAGGCTTGCCAATTAACAGCGCAGACGACCTTTTTTCGGTGGCTAGTGTTTTATTAATGGCTTCTTTTATTGGCTTAGTGGGCTGTATCTTTTCTCCTCGTTATAAAGAAAATAAGCAATTTAAAGCGGCAATTTTAGGTCAGCCAGTTGAAGTAAATGAATCAACATCAACAGGAGATAGCACAGAGGTTAATACTGCTAAAGCCTCTTCACTTGTAACTAACCTAAAAAGTACTTTGAGCTTAGTTATTACTAAAGCTATAGCGTTCATTAAATATGTTTATCAAATTATTAAGCCCTTGATTAATGCACTGCTAGATAAAGGCGCAGATATTATTTGCAAACAACAACCCAACTTAAAACGTGAACAAGTAAAAATGGTATTGCTTGGGATCATAGTTGTTCTAATTTATCTCATCATTTTTTGATTTTTAATCATCTATAACGAATAAAAAATATAATAAAGGACAGATTTATGAAATGTATAAAATCACTTGGTTTGGTTGCTATAACACTATCTCTAACAGCATGTGGTGGAATAAAAAGCCAAGCAGAAATTACACAAATGTCACCAACAGAAGTCGCTGTGCTGGCGTGTAATGCATATAAAAATATTGAATTAGAGCAGCTTCAGTTTTTATTTCCTGAAAAAGCGTACAAAAAGTTTATTAGTAAGAAAAGTAAGTATCCAGAGAAGTTTGCTGCGTATGTAGAAAATGCAAATTGTGAAATTAAAAATACAGAATCCATAACTTATAAAAAGATAGATTCAACTCGTATTACTTTTGAAAAATTCGATGCTATTAAAGTATTTAAAGTAGATGGTCAGTATCAAATAGCAGTTGAAGGATAAGCACATTATGAAAAAAACAATAATACTCTCAGTTCTAGCAGTCTTAGTATTAAGTGCTTGCGGCGACCCAAAAGATGAAGCCAATAAAATTGCACAACAAGCTTGCATAGCTGATAAGAATAGCGATATAGACGCTTTAAGTGAATTGATGAACGATGAAATGTTCGAAACGAACAGAGCAATGCATGAAAGTGCTGATCCCCTAATGAAAAACCTATTAAAAATGCTTAACTGTGATTTGAAAAGTACGGAAGTATTAGATGATGGTAGTTATATCGTTAATTTCAAAAAACATAATAGCTATGAAGTCAAAGAGGTTGATGGTGATTTAAAAGTTGTTGGCGACAGTATTTTTAAATTCATTCTGTTTAGTTTCGTATGATAATTATCTGAAATTAAAGATGATTGTTATTTGTTTTCCGTTTATCATTGCTGTCTATATTGGACTGGAAACTCTCTAATAATGACAGGGAGTTACCACTTAAAGGATTTAAAAATGCTCAAAAAATTTGTGCGTTCAGCACTTTCAATTTCATTTTTCACGGCAACATTAGCAACGGCAACATTTGCAAGTGCCTCAGACCCCGTTGACTTTAATACAACACACGTTTTTCCAACTGATAATTTTGACTTACAACGAGCTGTTGAAGGCTTACGTCACGCCCCTTATGATTATTGGACTGATATTCGCTGGAATGAAAAATCTCCATTGGGTACACCTATAACTATCAAGTTTGCTTTTTCAGGAAAAACGATAGGGGGACGTGATGTCCGTGATTTCTATCCACGTGAAAAAGAATTAATTATAGGTGCTTTAACTAGTATTAGCCGTGTTTCAGGGATCAACTTTGTTGAAGATGATCCTATAGATAGGACTGAACGGTATGATTTGTTATTCGAAAATATTGCGGGTGATATATCTTTCTCAGGGCTACCAAGTGATCATCGTTCACCTATAAATAGTGATGATTGTGATAACGGAGGAACTGACTGTGAAATAGGTGCAAGACTTATAGATCTCAGTGTTAATGGACTACTTGACTATCTTAATCCACAACGCGAATTCGATGAGGCAAATTGGGTAGTAGACTATAAGCACGATTTATCAAAAGCGAAGTCTGAATTGCTTTACCATATATTGCAGTCGCTAGGTGTTTACCCTTCAGATCATGCAGGGGTAAATGTAAAGCTAACCAGTGAATATGATAATAAGTTTTATACTTTAATGTCTCCAAATATTGGAGACTCTTCATCTGAAGTATTTTATCCTACCGATTTAAAAAAATATGATGTAGCGGTATTACAATACCTATACGGCAAAGCTGAAAATACCAACACGGGTGATACCTTGTATACCTATGATGATTCATATGATTTTCATCAGATCATTTATGATGTTGATGGAGTTGACACCCTTAGTGTTGCTGATACTGCCCGAAATAATATTATAGATTTACGCGCAGGCGCCTTTAGTTCAATAGCACCAAATCCTACTGGTTTTTATGATAAAAATATTGGAGGAGAACATTTAAACCGTAGTAACAATAATTTATCAATTTCTTATGGTGTGGTAATCGAGAACGCCATTGGTGGTAAAGGGGATGATGTTTTAGTTGCTAACTCTGTAGCTAATATGCTGTATGGTGGTGACGGTATTGATATCGCTAAGTTTGCTGGCAATAAAGCTGATTATACTATTGAAATCATAAACGCTTATACGGTAGAGGTAACATCGGTTGTGGTTACTGAAGATAAAGATAGTTTGGTTGATTTTGAATTTATTCAATTTGCAGATGAAACCATTGTCATTAATAAAGCGCCTGTAGTTACTATGCCTGAAACAATTACAGTGAGAGAAGGGTTACAAGCGAATATTGCGGTTACAGTTACACAACCAGATAATGATATTCATAGTTATACATGGACTCAACTTGATGGTATAGAATTAACACTGGAAAACGCAGATAACTTAAATGTTAATTTTGTTGCCCCTAGCGTTGATGCCCAAGAAACTATTAACCTGCAATTAGTAGTTTCAGATGGTACTAACGTTATAACCAACACTGTTACTATTATTGTAGTTCCAAACAACACACCAATAATAACTAATGTTACAGCAGACCAAACTGTTGATGAACGAACAACGGTCACATTAACTGTTATCGCTACTGATGCCGACAATGATGCGCTAACTTACCGTTGGGTTGTAAATGACGCAACAGTAATATTAACGGGTGATACGACTGAGACTGTTTCATTTACTGCTCCTGATGTTACAAGTGATACTGCTTTAACTGTTCAAGTTTTTGTTTCAGATGGTTTTGATGAAGTGAGTAGCGAAACACGCACTGTAACTGTTACAAACATCGAAGCTCTCGTCTTTCTTCCAACACCTGAAGAGAAGAAAAGCAGTGGTGGCTCTTTTGGTTATCTTATCTTGCTAATTGCGGGTTTAAGATTATTTAGAAAGTAAATATCTTTAAATATACTTAGCGTTGGCCTCGTTGTACAAGAAAGCCAGTTTTATTAATTAACTAAACTGGCTTAACTTAGCTGAAAACAGCCAAGAATATTATCAAAGCCTTTAAACATAAAGCTCTCCTGTGGGATTGGTGTAAGTATGCTCGGCTGCCCAAAAAATCTTGCTGATAGTTAGCGTATCCTTACTCAGCTTCGCACTGAAGGTTACGATGTAACCAATAGCTACGATGATGCAGAATTAGTGATTGTAAATACCTGTGGTTTCATTGATTCAGCCGTTCAAGAGTCTTTAGATACAATTGGTGAAGCACTTGCTGCCAACGGTAAAGTATTGGTTACTGGCTGTTTAGGCGTTAAGAAAGACGAAATCATCGAATTACATCCTAATGTTTTAGGCGTTACAGGACCTAATGCTTACGATGAAGTGTTAACACAAGTACACAA
>NZ_JACGVS010000005.1:0-207734 GCF_014077345.1 Colwellia sp. BRX8-4 | reverse complement strand
TTTTGTCTAGCGACAATAGCACTGTGGCACCACCTGATCCCATTCCGAACTCAGAAGTGAAACGCAGTAGCGCCGATGGTAGTGTGGGAGTTCCCATGTGAGAGTAGGACATTGCTAGGCTTCTAATTAAGAAAAACCCGTTACTAACGTAACGGGTTTTTTGCTTTCTGACGTTTAAAAAAGACAGCATTTATACCGTAGAGCAGTAGCGTCAACGTTAGTGTGACTCATGTTCGACATGCCCATGTGAGAGTAGGACATTGCTAAGCTCCTATTTAGAAAAACCCGTTACTAACGTAACGGGTTTTTTGCTTTCTGACGTTTAAAAAGACAGCATTTATACCGTAGAGCAGTATCGTCAACAGTAGTGTGACTTATCTTCGACATGCCCATGTCAGAGTCTGACATTCACCACTTCTCATTAGAGGGGGCAATCTTTAGCATTCTTGCCGCTTAATTGCATTTACCTAAGCCAACCAATTACATTTAACTATGCCACAATATTTCGGCTTTATTAAAGCTGTTACCTTTTGATAAATTAAACTCTGCTAATACAGACTTCTGCTATAGAACGGTGCTACTTTTCATATCAATTATTAACAATATTATGCTCACGATTTCTAGAGGAAGCGGACATAAGTATTATATTTATACATCAATTTCGCTGCTCAATTTGGGGGGATAACCATAACTATTAGCACTTTATAAATTTTATTAGTAGGTGACTTCGACTAATTTATTTAAGTTGTATTATTTGCTAAGTATAAATTTTTCTCTTATAAGCCAAGTAAAATATGATTAACTTAAAGTAACAATATTTGTCTTGTTCAATAATGATTGGCAACTTATTATATTAATTCATATTGTCAGTGAGTTATTATAAATAGTGATGTCTAAGCCTCAAATACTGGTTGTCGATGACAGCCCTGAAATTCGTTTAAGTGCAGCCTTTATTCTAGAAGACCAAGGTTTTTCGATACTTGAAGCAGAAAATCACCACTATGCCCAAGCAATATTAGCTGACAACAGTGTCGATCTAATTTTACTGGACATGAATTTTTCACTTGATACTACCTCTGGTGAGGAAGGTTTACGTTTCTTAACTTGGTTAAGTAAATCGGATTTTGTTATCCCTGTAATAGCCATGACTGGTTGGTCTAATGTTGACCTTGCTGTAAGTGCTATGCGACTTGGAGCTTGTGACTTTGTTGAAAAGCCATGGAATAATCAACGATTAATCCAAATTATTCGCCAACAGCTAAAAATGTCTGGTCTGCAAGTTCAGAATCAAAAGCTTAAACAGCAGTTAGAGTCTGTTACGGAACAAGATTTTACGTGGCGGTCTGAATCAATGGAGAAATTGTTACACCAAATAGATTCTGTTGCTGCAACTGATGCCAGTATTTTACTAACGGGTGACAACGGTACCGGTAAAAGTCATTTAGCTAAACGTATTCATGAACAATCTAATCGTGCTTTAGATGCATTTATTTCGGTAAATATGGGCGCTATTTCAGAATCTTTATTTGAAAGCGAAATTTTCGGACACAAAAAAGGCGCATTTACAGATGCTAAAGAAAATCGTATTGGTCGTTTCGAACTTGCCAAACACGGTACTCTTTTTTTAGATGAGATTGCTAATATTCCCCACTCGCAACAAGCTAAATTACTTAGAGTATTGGAATCTGGGGAATATGAAGTATTAGGTTCTAGCCAAACACAGATTGCTGATAGTAGAGTTATTTGCGCTACAAATGGTGATATCTCCAAATTAATAAGAGATGGAGATTTTCGTGAAGATCTCTATTTTCGTCTTAATACTATTGAGTTGAGAGTGCCGTCGTTGCAAGAAAGGTTTCAAGATATAGCTCCTCTTGCAAAGCACTTTATGACTCAACATGGTAAAAAGTATAAACGTGAAGAATTAAACCTTTCACTTGCAGCAATAAAAGCGTTGGAAGCTTATCATTGGCCTGGTAATGTCCGAGAAATGAGTCATTTAATGGAGCGTGCGGTTTTGTTAGCTCAGGGGGATAACTTGGAACCAGAAGATCTACATCTTTCTATGATTAAGCAGAACAACAGGTTGCCTATGATGACACTAGAGCAGGCTGAAAAAACTCTAATCGAACAAGCACTCGAGAAAAATCATAATAATGTGCCTAAAGCATCGATAATGCTTGGGTTAACTAAATCATCTATGTACCGCCGACTAGAAAAACACGGTATAAACATTCAGTAGTAGCATTAAAGTTAAAATCGAAATGTTATACCGTCTTAAAATACGAGTCAGATCTTATGAAATTATTTATCTTTAAATCCTTAGAGCAGCTTTTACAAGTTTGTTTTATTGCCACGAGTTTTATTATAGTAAGCTTGTGGATGGTTATTGGAATAATTCAGGACTGGACAGCGTTAAATATTGTTTTAACCAGTACTGGAGTTGCTGCAATTTTTTTCTTATTATTCTCTTATATATATAGTAGAACCATTATTGCTTTTAAACGTGCAAGTATGCATCTTGACGCTGTTCGTAATAATGATTATTGTCAGTATTCGAAACCTGCTTTCACTAAAGGTAAGGTCATAGAGTTTCATCAAGATCTCAAAAATTTGAGTTCTCATTTACAATTACTCAAGTCACGCTACGATCAACATATTTTCCTTGTTTATCGACTTATCGAACAACTTGACAGCCCTATTATGGTCTTTGATGAACGACCTCAACTTACTTATGCCAATACAGCCTTTAATGAATTATTCCCCCAACCGTGGCAGATTTTTAGAAATTCCTCTCCAGGGTTATTAGGTCTTGAATATGTAGATAATAATTGGCGTTTCAAAGAAAAACCACGTGACAATAAATGGCAAATACGCCACAGCGAGTTTATTGATCAAGGTAAAACTCATCATTTAATGGTTTTTGTTAATATTGAATCCGCATTGAGGCAAAGCCAGCTTAGTGCTTGGCAACAGCTTATTCGAGTACTCGGACATGAAATTCGTAATTCATTAACGCCAGTATCTGCATTAGCACAAGGATTAAGTTTAAAAGCAGAGGGTGAAAGAGAAAAAAAAGCCCTAGATGTTATCACCGAACGATGCCAGCACTTGGAAGAATTTGTCAGTAGATATGCTTCTATCACCAAACCATTTCATTTAAATTGCCAAATGATTTCGGTCACTAATATCGCTCAACGTATTCAGAGACTACTTAAAGATATTGATTTTGAAATTGAAATAAAAACAGAAAATTTTTGGGCTGATCCTGCTTTTATTGAACAGGTTTTGTTAAATGTGATTAAAAATGCCGACGAGGCTTCTGAACCTGGAGAGAAAATAAAACTGGTCTTTAGGGAAAAAGGAAACACATCATTAATTGAAGTCGTTGATAACGGTCACGGATTTGCTAATTTAGATAACCTTTTTGTTCCATTGTATTCAACTAAGCAAAATGGTCAGGGTATAGGATTGAGTTTTTGCCGAAATATTATAGAACATCACAAGGGCACCATTGAACTTATAAACAACACTAATGCGTCCGGTGTTACTGTTTCAATATCCCTCCCATTGCCTTCAATTGCATCTTAAAATTTAATTACATCTACTAACTCTACTACAAATATTTATCAGTTATTTTAATCACTGAATCTTTACGTCACTTCTTATTAATTTTTCAATTGTTTTATATTTTACTGATAGAGTAATTTTTTACCTTTCACTATAACTGGTTCATATTCGGTTCGTTTAGTTCGATAGCGGTCTACTTTATAATAAAATAATGTAAAAACAAATATATCCCATTGATATTGTTACTTAATATTTGTTGGTACAAATTTCGCTATAAGTATTAATTATTAGAAAATATTTATTCAAGGTGTCTCCTAAATGGATGTGAAAAAAGTAAAAACCAAGCAAAGCAAACTCAAATCAATGCCAGTGTACAGTGCTGTTGCGATTTTTTTGCTCGCTGCCCTGACTTGGTATGTGAGTACTCAAACTGGTGGTACTTCGGTTAAGCGTGACGACATGCTTTTTGGCACAGTAAAACATGGTGATTTACAGGTGGAAATCGAAGGATATGGTGCACTACGCAGTGATAAACAGGTACTCATTACTTCACTAACAAGTGCCACAGTTCAGGAAATTGTTCTTAAACCTGGCGCTCTAGTAACAGCGGATAGTATTATTATTCAACTGGCTAATCCTGAATTACAACAACAGGTAGATAGTGCAATTAGAGAGCTATCTCAACAAAAAGCAAACTTACGACAACTAAAGTTAAATCAAAAACGTGAGATTCTTAACGAAAGTGGCAATTTTGCAGAATTGGAGGCGCGTTACGAAACAGCGAAAGTTAAACTAGAAGCACAGTCTGGTTTGGTTAAATCGGGCATAGTTTCAGTACTTGATTATAAAGAAAGCTTTGTTCAAGAAGCGCAGCTTAATAAGCGTATCAAAATCCATAAACAACGTACTACGGCTCTAAAGTTAGTTAATCAAGAAGCTATAAATATACAGAACGAACAAATAATGCAACAACAAGGGCAGTTAGATATCGCGCAAAACCGACTCGAACGCCTTACCGTTAAAGCGGGTTTTGATGGTGTATTACAACGCCTATCAGTTGAGTTGGGTCAAAGCCTTGCAGCGGGACAAGAAATTGCTCTTATAGGAAGCGTCGAAAATCTTATTGCTTTAGTTAGAGTGCCTCAAAGTAAAGCGCAACAAATATTTATTGGTCAAAAGGCTATTGTTGATACACGTCGAGACAAAATTGTAGGCACCGTTTCACGCATTGATCCCGTCGTAGTAGACAATACCGTTGAAGTTGAAATAGCGTTACCTGATCAACTGCCAGCGAGTGCTCGCCCGCAACTAAGTGTTGATGCCGTTATCATTACAGAGACCTTAGCTAACATCACCTATATGGAACGACCGGTCAACGGTCTAGCTAATTCAAATTCAAGTTTATTCCTACTTGATGATTCAAATAACGCAGCAATAAGAACCAAAGTAGAATTCGGTAAAGAAGCCGGTCGTTACATCCAAATAATTAAAGGAGGCAAAGTTAATGACATTTTTATTGTGTCTGATTTGTCGCTTGTGAAAAATTCAGAGCTGACTATAGACAGCTTTTAAATGCTATTTAGTCAATAACGTTAATTACAAATAATTTAAAAAATTCCCACACATTTAAGGAAAATGAATATGTCTGAAATAAAAATTGAAATGAAGAGTATTAGTAAAGTATTTGAAACTGATGATGTTGAAACCCATGCATTAAAAGACGTTGATATTGTTATTCGTGCAGGAGAATATGTTTCTATTGCAGGCCCGTCAGGGTGTGGTAAGTCTACGCTACTTTCTCTATTGGGTTTATTAGATATGTCTAGTTCAGGTTCTTATACAATAGAAGGGCTCGACGTCAGCTCACTCACTCTTGATGAAGCTGCTGCTATTCGTAATGAAAAAATAGGTTTTGTTTTTCAATCATTTAATCTCATTGATGAACTCTCTGTGTTTGATAACGTGGCGTTACCCTTACAATATAAAAAAGAACTTCCAACAGACGAATTTATTAAAGCAAGAGTTGAAGCCTGTTTAAAAATGGTAGAAATGAGCCATAGAGCTGACCATAAACCTAACCAGTTGTCGGGTGGACAGCAACAGCGTATTGCTATTGCTCGTGCATTGGTTGCCGATCCTGCAATATTACTCGTTGATGAGCCAACAGGTAACCTTGATTCACAAAGTGGTGACACTGTCATGGCAGTATTAGCTGAACTCAATAAAAACGGCACGACTATTTGTATGGTTACACATGATGCGCGTTACGCTGACATGGCTAATATTCAACTTAGATTGCTTGATGGGCAAATTGTCAAAGATGAAGCATTAAAGGTGGCAGTATGAGGAAATTAATTCTTCGACATAAACAAGCTTGGGCCAGTCTGAAAAAGAAACCTGGCTTTGTATTAACCGTATTAATGACCATGGGTATTACTTTAGGCGCTTTGCTATGTGCTGTAACATTAAACTATTTGTTATTAGTTGAGCCATTACCTTACCCAGAGCAAGACAGACTTTTTGTCGCTCAACATAAACTTATTGGCGCTGAAAAAGAAACCAAAGGTGTTGCTTATACCTATCCTGGATTAGTGCACTTATACAAGAGTAAAGAAGCATTTGAACAAGCTGCCATCATGATTTATGGGCAAGATGTGATTATTTCTCACAGCAGTCAACCGCTTGTTAATACTGCATATGTAACACCTGAATTGCACCAGATCTTAGCATCTCCAATGGCAATGGGTCGAATGTTTGAAGCAAGTGAAGCAATGGATACTAATAATCCTGTTGCAATGCTTAGCTATAATACTTGGAAGAAAGAGTATAAAAGTAGTGCTGATATTCTTAATCAAAAAATTAACCTTAGTGGTATCAGTTACCGAATTGTTGGCGTTTTATCTGAAAATTTTGTTGAACCTGAACTGAACGGAATTGGACGAGAAACACAAGTTTGGATGCCATGGGACTATAATCAGACAGGTAATGGTCAGAGACAAAGCTTTGGCAATATAAACGGTGGTCTTAAGTTTATTGGTCAATTAAAAAATGATGTGAGTAAAAGCCAAGCAGAACAACTGTTAACTCCCTTAGTAAGTGATCGTTGGCAAGAAGGTGTTGCTGAGATAGGTTTTTTCAAGGGTTGGTCAATTGTTATGATTGTAACCCCAGTTAAAGAAATTATTCTCGGTGACAGTGAATCTATTGCGATAAAGCTGTTAGCGGGTGTGATTGGTTTAGTTTTGATCGCTTGTCTTAACATCACAAATCTGTTTATGGCACGTACGGCCGAAAAGCAACGACAAATGGCTATTCAAGCGGCGATTGGGGCGACTAAAAAACATTTATTTAAAGGCATGCTTGCTGAAACAAGTTTGTTGATGTTTATGTCTATAATCATTGCCTTGGTGCTTGCTAAAGTCGGATTTAGTGTAATGCAACAATATTTGGGTGCTATATTACCTAGGGTTAGCGAGTTATCTATTAACCCGGTAACCTTTGGTAGTGCAGTGTTAATTACCGTTGTATTTGCATTGTTTTTCGCAAAATTAAGTACCAGTATGATCAATTACCGCGCACTAAATACCACGTTGCAAAGCAGTGGTAAGGGCAGTGGTTTACAGGTATCTAAAAAAATTCGTCAGGTGTTAATTGCCAGTCAGGTAGCATTAGCAACAGTGTTAGTATTTGCTAATATTAGCTTACTTAAAGATGCGGTTAAAACCATTAATGCACCCATTGGTTTTACAACAAATAACATTTCTACTTTAATTTTAAACTTTTCATCGACAGAATTTCCAACTGAGGAAGAAGCGATTCCAATCATGGCTGAAATAATGGATAAACTTGAAGCTCTTCCTCAAGTAGAATCGATTAGTCAGACACGATCACCACTTGATGGCTTTAATGTTAGAGCACTAACCAATGTTAGTAATAATGAAAGGTATACTCCTTATTTCAATGGGATTGATCATACTTATTTTAATATGATTGAGCAGCAGATATTACAGGGTGACAACTTTACTGAAATAGACCGTAAAGATGGCAATAATATTATGATTGTTAACCAAGCCTTTGCTAAGCAGTTGAAAGCTGATAGTGATGTCATTGGTTTGCAAATATCGACAGGTCGCCCTGAGCCATTTAAAATCGTGGGTATTGTAAAAGACATTTCTATTCCTAACGATACACCTATAGGAAGCGACAATGCTGATATAGGAGTTCCAAGAGCTTATATACCCAATAACCTGGGCAACCAAAGCTTTATGCTTAAAGTTAAACCTGGTCAGACTGTTAGTCGTGAACAGCTCGGTAAATTATTGTCCTCGGTTGATTCTAGATATTCTGTTTTTAGTTATAAATCTGCTGATGACATTCTAACTCAAAGATTGTTTGCTGAAATTACTACAGCCGTTACTACTGCAGTTTTAGCGAGTTTGGTATTTTTACTGGCAGGCATAGGTTTATATGGAATTTTGAGCTACGGCACTCAACTTAGACGCTTTGAACTTGGCGCCCGCATGGCCATAGGTGCAACACGTAAACACTTGCTTTCAATGATAATTAACGATAATACGAAAGCTGTATTGATTGGTTTTGTCGGTAGTGTCGTATTGTTTGCTATCGCTTACATTGGAATGAGTGAATACATTCAACCATTTATTACTTGGCAAGCATTACCTATGGTAGTGGCTAGTTTAGTCTTGATTATAATGGTTACTTTATTCGCCTGTTACTGGCCTTTAAGGCAATACATTAACAAGCCAGCGATATTTAGTTTGCGTGGTAGTGATTAAGTTCATGACTTTGAATAATGTCATGTTTAAAATAAAATTTTAGCGTAACTCTATGAATTAATAATACACGTGGACGTGACGCGATTTTATAAAATAAAGGTGGGCATGGCCCACCTTTTTTATTGTTAGTCATTTAGCTAAACTTAATTAGTTTACCTTAAATTATAGAATAAGCTGGTAAATACAAAAGCACATTTTTAGCTTAAACTATGATTTATAGACACCTATGACTATCTCTTTATTTCGAAATTACAGGGAGACTAAGCGTTTCAATGACAATACCCATAATTAAAGTGCAAAAATTAGACAAGGTGTTTAGCAACGATGACATGCTAACCCATGCACTGCAAGGCATAGACCTTGAAATCCAACAAGGTGAGTATATTTCAATTTCTGGCCCTTCAGGTTGTGGGAAATCGACTTTACTATCTATTATGGGGCTGCTAGATTTTGCTACTACAGGTAAGCTTTTTTTCGAAGGTGTTGATGTCAGCAACCTCACTTTAGAACAAACTGCTGCAATCAGGAATAAGAAAATTGGCTTTATCTTCCAGCAATTTAACCTGATAGATGAATTAAGCGTATACGACAATATAGCCCTACCATTACGTTATGCAAAGCAACCTATTAGTGAAGAAGATATAAATAAAAAAGTTGATTACTGCTTGGATGTAGTTGGTATAGCCCCACTGGCCAGGCGTAGGCCCACCCAACTTTCTGGCGGCCAACAGCAGTGTGTTGCTATTGCTCGCGCCCTAGTCGCTGACCCTGCTATTTTATTAGTGGACGAGCCGACGGGGAATCTGGATTCTAAAAGTAGTGACCACGTTATGGCAATACTAGAGGCTTTAAATAATAAAGGGACTACACTTTGTGTTGTTACTCATGACATAGATTATGCTGAAATGGCAAAACGTAAGATCTATCTGCTTGACGGTCAGGTATTAGGCCAAACTCGCTTAAACCACCAGTGAATATTTTAAGTACAATCAAAATATACGACCATTTTATAGGCTATTTGTGAGTTTTTTAAGTATTGAGACTCACCAAGTAACTTACTCATTGAACGTACATCGCTAACAATTATACGATAGCGTTAAAAAGTTATTCCCCTCTTTTTCAATATAGCGCTTTAGATATTTCTTATAGTTATCTGTCTACTTCTCAGATGATTAGCTTTTCGTATATACTCTATAGAATTATATTTTTTATTCTAAGTAGTGTACGTAAATGAAGTGGGAAGTAGCTAAGTCTAGAGGAAATGTTATTAATGAGATCAGAGATTTTTTTAAAAATAAAAATGTTATCGAAGTTGAAACACCATCACTCTCTATGGGGACAGTAACAGATCCTTACCTTGATGCCTTTAGCACCCAATACAACTATTTAGATAACAGCGATATAAATCAATCTCAACAACTATATTTACAAACTTCACCTGAGTTTCATATGAAACGACTACTTGCTTCAGGTTATGGCTGTATTTTCCAAATCTGTAAAGCATTTCGTCATGAAGATTCAGGCCGTTATCACAATCCTGAGTTCACCCTATTAGAATGGTACCGTATAGGTTTTGATCAACACGATTTAATGGCTGAAGTTGATGAACTATTATCTACAGTCGTAAAGTCGCCAAAATCTGAAAAAATATCCTATCAAAATTTATTCATTAAATTCGTCAGTATAGATCCCTTAACAGCAACTTTTAATCAATTATATGAGGTTATCGAGTTACAGGGTAAAGCCGCAGATTGGTTGTATGAATCAGATGATTGTGACTTATTACTACAGTTTATCTTTTCAGAAATTATAGAAAAGAATATTGGCTTATCTCGACCATGCTTTGTCTATAATTTTCCAATTGCGCAAGCTTCTTTAGCTAAAGAATGTGTTGAAGATAACCGTGTCGCCCAAAGATTTGAATGCTATTTTAAGGGCGTTGAGTTAGCAAATGGCTTTAATGAATTAACAGATGCTAATATTCAAATAACAAGATTTGAACAAGATAACAGTAAACGTCAACAACTAGGGCTTGTTACTAAAAATATAGATGAGAACTTTATTAAAGCTCTACAATCAGGGCTACCACAATGTGCAGGAGTAGCTTTAGGTATCGACCGCTTAATGATGATCGCGCTAGAAAAAAGTGCTATTGAGGATGTAATTTCTTTTCCGATAGAGCGCGCTTAAAAGTTTTGTGATACTATATCAATTGTGATATTATCCACTTTTAACAGTAATTATTATCTAATTGTAAGGGGAGTATAAAGTGCTTGATCGTATTGGAATAACCGCAACATCACTTTGTGCGCTTCATTGTATCTTATTACCGGTATTGTTACCGGCACTGCCTTTACTAGGATTAAGCTTTTTAGCTGACCATGCATGGGAACATGTATTTTTATTAATGACTGCTGCACTAGGTACTTTAGCCTTGTTTTCCGGTTTTAAAAAATACCATAGAAAATATTACCCTTTCTACTTACTTTTTTTAGGCGTTGGTATTTACTGGATAAAGCATGATTTTTCAGAAGATATTCAGCCATTCTTTATTGTGATTGGTGCAAGTTTGATTGTAGCTGCCCACATCATTAACTTGAAATTATGTAACAGTTGTAAACAGTGTATCAGTGATACATGTGAAAGTAGCTAAACAGCTACCTTCACATATGTCTTTACATATTAAGCTCTTTTAACTTTCTTGTTAGGGTATTTCTTCCCCAACCTAATTTTTTAGCAGCCTCTTGCTTTCTGCCTTGTGTATAATGAAGCGCACGTTCTAATAGTATTTTCTCAAATTCAGGCAAAGCGGTATCAATAATATTGTTATTCCCTTTGGCTAATTGCTCATCAACCCACTCTTGCAACGCAACTGGCCATGATGAAGCTTCTGCAGTAGGGTTTGTTAATGATGTGTTCTCAGCAAGTTCGCTCGGTAAATCATCTAATATAATTTCTTTACCACTTGCCATTACCGTTAAGTAACGACAAATATTTTCAAGCTGACGAACATTTCCTGGCCACGCACATTGCTGTAAATAACTAAGAGTGGCTTTATGTAGGGTTTTTTGTTCAACCTCTAATTCTTTTGCAGCTAAATGTAAAAAATGATTAATAAGCTGTTCAATATCTTCCTTGCGTTCACGTAAACTGGGTAACTGTATTCTAATGACATTTAAACGGTGAAATAGATCTTCACGAAAATCACCATTACTGACTTGAACTTCTAGGTTCTGATGTGTAGCCGCAATGATCCTTACGTCAACTTTAATCGGTGAATGACCACCAACGCGATAAAATTGTCCATCGGCGAGCACACGTAATAAACGTGTTTGAATATCTAAAGGCATATCGCCAATTTCATCAAGAAACAAGGTTCCTTTATGCGCTTGTTCAAAGCGACCCTGTCTTACGGCATTCGCGCCAGTAAACGCACCTTTCTCATGGCCAAATAACTCTGATTCAATTAAATCTTTTGGTATTGCAGCCATATTTAAGGGAATAAAGGGAGCATTCGATCGTGGACTATGCGTATGAAGCGCATGTGCAACGAGCTCTTTACCTGTACCAGACTCGCCATTAATGAGTACACTGATACTCGAACGTGATAGTCGTCCAATTGCCCTGAAAACTTCTTGCATAGCTGGAGCCGCACCAATTATCCCAACAGGATCAGGTGCCACTATAGAATGCTTACGTTTAGCACTTTGTTCTCGAGCATGTGTTAGCGCCCGTTTTGTTAGAGAGATAGCTTCGTCAGTATCAAAAGGTTTAGGTAAGTATTCAAATGCCCCTCCTTGATAGGCATTTACAGCACTATCGAGATCAGAATGTGCAGTCATTATGATCACCGGTAGGTTAGGGAAATTCTCACTAACACGGCTAAGTAAAGTCATACCATCAATATTTGGCATCTTTATATCAGAAATTATTATTTCTGGTTGTTGATGCTCTAGGGCGATGAGTAAGTCTTCAGGTTTCTCAAAAGAGGCTACAGATATATTTGCTCCTGATAAGGCTTTTTCTAACACCCAGCGAATAGAACTGTCATCATCTACAATCCAAACTTGCTCAACATTCATTATTATTCTCTTCTTGTAAAGGCAGTAAAATTAAAAACTCAGTATGACCCGGTCGGCTATAGCAAGATAATTTACCCTTGTGCTGTTGCACTAAGGTTTGTGAAATAGACAAGCCTAAACCTGTACCGTTATCGCGTGCAGATACCATAGGGTAAAATAGAGTGTCTTGAATCTTTTTTGGAATACCAGGGCCATTATCAATAACACTGATTTGAACACAGAGCTTTACCCGTCTTCCATTAATGGTTTTATTACTAGCGGCTCTTGTTTTTAGGGTTATGTTACAACCCTCATCAATAATTTGAACGGCGTTGTTAACAATATTCAAAACAGCTTGTTGAAGCTTATCTTGATCAAAACTTATTTCAGGAATAGAGGGGTCATAGTCTCTAATAAATTTAATATTTTTAGGGTTGTTAAAATTAATCAGCTTAAAAACTTTTTCTAAGACAATATGAATATTTTGTTCTGCCATCTGAGGTAATTGATTAGGGCCTAAAAGCTTATCAACCAAATTAGTTAAACGGTCGGCTTGTTCAATAATCATTTCAGTATATTCTTGTTGCTCTTGCGTCAATTCTTTACTTAATAATTGTGCAGCGCCACGAAGACCGCCCAATGGATTCTTAATTTCATGAGCAAGCCCGCGTATCAAATCTCGAGACGACTCCCATTGCTGGTGTTGAAATGCTTCGATACTCATTTGTTTTTGCTGATCAATCTGTTTGAATTCTAAGATAATATGTGGCTGTTTGCTGAATTCAACAGACGAGGCTGTTATTTCCACGGTAATACGGCTGTGATCAAAAAATTCAATGGTGACATCACTGTCACTAAATTCTTGGCCTGAAGTCAGCAGCTGCTCTAAACGTTCCTTTTTAATCGGAGAATTGTAGAAGACTGTTGTTATTGGTAAGTTGCACAGCTTGTTAAAACTCTTAACTAATAGCGCTTCTGCTGCAGGGTTAACATATTTAATCGTTAATTTATTATCTAGCACTACAAGTGCTGTAACCATCTGATTTGGCAGCTTTTGTTGGTAGCTAAATTTTAATTGTTGATCTCTACTGCTGTTGCTAGACATAAAAACCTTTTGCACTGATGTAGTGCGACAAAATAGTAATGTAGTTACATTTGGTGCAAGTTGCAGCAAATGCTACTTAATTTGCGTTATTAACCGATGCTCTATGCATATAAAAGGTTATAGGTTTTGACGATGCAATTATCTTGCCTTTTTCATTAAGTAATTGCATTTTTATGATATGTTCGCCGCGATCTATATTTCGTAGCACAAACATCGAGTGAGATTGCGGAGGTTGATGGGGTTTACCATCTAAAAAAAGTTGAATAGCTAAGCCTTGTTTAAAGATAGGTTTGATACTACCTGCTATGTAAACAGAGCCAGTGTTGTCTCTAACCGTGGCATTTTGTTTAGGTTGGTTGATTTCAACTTGGTAATCATCTTTGATAATTTTTGGTGTTAAATCTAGCATTGAGGTATCAACAGAAGAGGCAGTATTGGGTTCTCTTATTTCAACTTCTTCCGCACCAGTTTGAGGGCTGTCAGAAAAAACTAAGATACCATCATCACTTCTCCAAACATAAATTTTGGTTGCCGTCGCAAAGGTATTACAACTAAGTAATGTGATAATTAAAGTTAATAACAATAAAGAATAACGCAAAAATTTAGCTCAACTTAAGATACTTACCTTAAACTTATATAATTAATCGTCTATTTGCCACAAAAAAGCTCACCGAAGTGAGCTTTTTTTTCATTTAATCATATAGTCGAGATTATACGCTGTAATATAATTCAAACTCTAATGGATGAGTTGTCATGTTTACGCGTTGTGATTCAGCACGTTTAATAGCAATGTATGCATCAATCATATCTTTATCCATAACACCACCAGCGATTAAGAACTCATAATCAGCTTCTAAGCTTTGTAAAGCATCTTCAAGTGATGTTGCTACTTGTGGAATAGCTGCAGCTTCTTCTGCTGGTAAATCGTATAAATCTTTATCCATCGCATCACCAGGATGAATTTTGTTTTTAATACCATCAAGACCAGCCATTAATAAAGCAGTAAAAGCTAAATATGGGTTTGCTGCTGGATCAGGGAAGCGAGCTTCAATACGCATTGCTTTTGGTGATGGAACAATCGGTATACGAATTGATGCAGAGCGGTTACGTGCAGAATATGCAAGCATTACCGGCGCTTCAAAATGTGGAACTAAACGTTTGTAAGAGTTAGTAGCTGGGTTAGTAAAAGCATTCAATGCTTTAGCATGCTTAATAATACCGCCAATATAATAAAGCGCCATTTCAGATAAGCCGCCGTATTTATCACCAGCGAATAAGTTAACACCGTCTTTAGCAAGTGATTGATGAACATGCATACCAGAGCCGTTGTCGCCAACTAATGGCTTAGGCATGAAAGTCGCTGTTTTACCGTAAGCGTGAGCAACGTTATGAACAACATACTTGTATATTTGAACTTCATCAGCTTTTTTAACTAAGGTATTGAAGCGACATGCAATTTCGTTTTGACCAGCCGTTGCTACTTCATGGTGATGCGCTTCAACAACTAAGCCCATTTCTTCCATAACTAAACACATGGCTGAACGAATATCTTGTGATGAATCTACAGGAGATGTTGGGAAGTAACCGCCTTTAACGCCTGGACGGTGACCCATATTGCCTTCTTCGTATTCAGTACCTGAATTCCAAGCGGCTTCTTTATCATCAATTTTATAGAAAGAACCACTCATATCAGTACTAAAGCGTACATCATCAAATAAGAAGAATTCTGGCTCAGGACCAATTAATACAGTATCAGCGATACCTGTGCTACGTAAGTACTCTTCAGCGCGTTTAGCAACTGAACGAGGATCACGGCTGTAACCTTGCATTGTACTTGGTTCTAAAATATCACAACGAATATTTAATGTTACTGCATCTGTAAAAGGATCTAATACCGCTGAATCAGCATCAGGCATCATTACCATGTCAGATTCATTAATACCTTTCCAACCTTCAATAGAAGAACCATCGAACATTTTACCGTCTTCAAAAAAGTCTTCATTTACTTGGTGATAAGGAATTGAAACGTGTTGCTCTTTACCTTTTGAATCAGTAAAACGTAGGTCTACAAATTTAACATCGTTGTCTTTGATTAAATCTAATACGGCTTGTGACATGTAAAGTCTCCAGTGTCATTAAAATAAAATACGTTTGCATTTCGCATGATGGGCATAAAGCGAAATTCATGCCAATAGATAAAGCCTTTATATATAAGGTGTTAACTTATTTACTAAAGCCTACTTGCACCACTACTGTGCGTGAGCTGCGCTAAATTGGTGCGCCTGCTGATTGTTGGTGCTTAAGAGTATAACAGGGCATTACGATTCGTGTATGGAGAATTTAATATGAGCTGAAATATTTGTTGCTGTCTTTGTTGACTTCGTTGCTGTATAATTCGCGCCCAATTATAGCCCTATATTCTTTTGATGAAAAAGTCTTGCAAGAAGTGAGTAAAACCCGTGTTAGATAAATTACGTAATGTTGCCATCATAGCCCACGTTGATCATGGTAAAACAACTTTGGTTGATAAATTATTAGAACAATCAGGTACCCTTGATGCCCGCGGCGGTCTTGAAGAGCGTACGATGGATTCGAATGATATCGAAAAAGAACGTGGTATCACAATCTTAGCTAAAAATACGGCTATTAACTGGAACGGTTACCGTGTAAACATCGTAGATACTCCTGGCCATGCTGATTTCGGTGGTGAAGTTGAGCGTGTTATGTCAATGGTAGATTCGGTTTTACTTATTGTTGATGCACAAGAAGGCCCTATGCCACAAACGCGTTTCGTAACGAAAAAAGCGTTTGCTCAAGGTTTAAAGCCAATCCTTGTTATTAATAAAGTTGATAAGCCTGGTTCTCGTCCTGATTGGGTTATGGACCAAGTTTTTGAATTGTTTGACAACCTTGGCGCTACAGATGAACAGCTTGATTTTAAAGTTGTTTACGCTTCAGCAATCAATGGTTGGGCTTCGCTTGAAGAAGGCGTAACCGGCACAGACATGACTCCTTTATTTGATACTATTCTTAAAGAAGTGCCTGCACCAACAGCGGATCCCGATGGTCCATTCCAAATGCAAATATCTCAACTTGATTACAGCTCTTACTTAGGTGTAATTGGCGTTGGCCGTATTACTCGTGGTTCTGTTAAACCAAACCAACAAGTAACGATTAAATTAGCAACTGGCAAGATCCATAACGCTAAAGTTGGTAAAGTATTTGGTTACTTAGGTCTAGAAAGACTTGATATCGAAGAAGGTTTTGCTGGCGATATTATTGCTATTACTGGTTTAGGCGAGTTAAAAATATCAGATACGGTTTGTTGTCCTACAGAAGTTGAAGGCTTACCAGCATTATCTGTTGATGAACCTACTATCAATATGACTTTCCAAGTAAACACTTCACCATTTTGTGGTAAAGAAGGTAAGTATGTTACTTCACGTAACATCAAAGACCGTTTAGACAAAGAATTAATTCACAACGTTGCTTTACGTGTTGAGCAACTTCCTGATGCTGATAAATTTAAAGTATCAGGTCGTGGTGAGCTTCACTTAGGCATTTTAATCGAAAACATGCGTCGCGAAGGTTTTGAGTTAGCGGTATCACGTCCTGAAGTTATTATTCGTGAAATTGATG
Source organism: Colwellia sp. BRX8-4 (assembly GCF_014077345.1). Lineage (NCBI taxonomy): Bacteria > Pseudomonadati > Pseudomonadota > Gammaproteobacteria > Alteromonadales > Colwelliaceae > Colwellia > Colwellia sp. BRX8-4. The sequence goes on along the minus strand of NZ_JACGVS010000005.1, from coordinate 190,563 downwards.
GTCAAATACAAGAACCTTATGAAAACGTGACCATTGATGTTGAAGAGCAGCATCAAGGACCTATCATGGAAAGAATGGGTGTTCGTAAAGCTGAATTAACAGATATGGCACCTGATGGAACGGGTCGTATTCGTATGGACTTCATCATGCCAAGTCGTGGTTTGATCGGTTTCCAAACTGAATTCATGACATTAACGTCAGGTTCTGGCTTAATTTATCATACATTTTTTGAATACGGACCTCATAAAGGTGGCGATATTGGCCAGCGTAAAAATGGTGTAATGATCGGTAATGCAACAGGTAAAGCATTAACGAATGCAATATTCAACTTACAATCACGTGGTCGTATGTTGATCGGACACGGTGTTGATATTTATGAAGGTCAAGTTATTGGTATTCATAGCCGTGACAACGATTTAACAGTAAACGCTCTTAAAGGTAAGCAGTTAACTAACGTTCGTTCATCAGGTACTGATGAAGCACAAACGTTAACACCGCCTATCGTTATGTCGCTTGAACAAGCGCTTGAGTTTATTGATAACGATGAGCTAGTTGAAGTTACACCACTGAGCATTCGTATTCGTAAAAAGCTTTTAAAAGAAAATGAACGTAAGCGTGATACTCGTCCTAAATAAGCCTCTTATCTAGACGATTGATAAAAACCAGCTTCGGCTGGTTTTTTTGTCAGTAAATTTGAGTAAGCCTAAACGTAATCTTGCGTAAGACATGTCTTAAAAATATATAGGAAGTAACACAATACACGGTTAATAAAGTGGATGACTGTATTTTAATCTATTGTTTTTTAATGAAAATTAATTAAGTGAGTCAGTTATGTCTAAATGTTGAGTTGACGCTAATCATTACACCTCACTGGTGAATATTAGTTTTACTGATACGATTAGTTGCATGTGAACTTTGAAAGTAACGGTGCAGGGAGCAAACTTATTATGGAGCAGAGAAAATTAACTCGTTTAAATGATCTATTCGAAAAAGCTGTTGCTGATAAAGCTAACGTTATCGAACGCAGAGAGTTAAAAGTCCTTTATCAAGAGTACATCGATGATGGCAGGGAAATAGTTTTGCCGGCACAAGTCGCTATTTACCACCAACATGCCACGGCTTCATAACGACCAAGCGGTATCTTTAAAGAATATTATTAAGAAAGGGAATTTCGAAATGTCTCCAGAGCAACTCAAAGTGTTACAACGATTAAGTCAACTTTTTGAAGAAGGCCGAGCGGGTCCGAGTCAAATAAGAGAGCTGTCAAGCTTACTTACTGCTATTAACCAAAACCAAGATCGAAGTGATGTTTTTGCTAATCCCCCCTTTTCACACGCTAGATCAAGTAATGACACGTTATAACTTATAATCTCAGCAACATAAAATCCTACCAATAAAGAGTAATTCTCTGTCATTAAGTTGATGGCGGCTCATTTAACATAAACAAGCTACCATCTATTATCACTTACCATTAACTTTATGGTACTAAGCAGACACTCATAAAAGTGCTCCTTTTGTACTAAGGGTTCTTAAGTGATTTTATGAATGTTTGTGATTTGTTAATTGAATTGTTCATTTCGTTAATTAAGCGTTCAACATCTTGTTCAATTAATTTATATTCTGTTTTAAGCTCACCGATAGCTCGCGCATTAAGATTATGTTTTAAATAAAGCATATTATCTTTAAGCGCATCAAGAATAGGTTGCATTCTCTTCTCCGCATTACGCATTGATTCAATCACTGAAGTATAACGATTTTGGGTTTCGTTATAACGCGATTGACTTTGGCGTTTTAATGATTGATTAGTAAATTGTTCTAATTCACTATTCCATTCATTAAACAAAGCTTCAGCGACAGCTTCAATTGAATTAATACGAGCAGTTACATCCTCAGCAGCAACTTTACTCGTATGATAGTGATCATTACTTATTTCATATTGTTGTTGCAGTTCACCACCATCAAAATTTACTAATGCAGAGAACTGTTCTAAGGCATTTTTAAATTCTTCTTTTGCTTCCTCTTGTGACTCAGTAGCAGTTTCAACACGATCGATCAATATATCACGTTTATGTTTACCTACTTTTTCCATGGCCGAATAGTAAGCAGATTGACAGCCGACTATTGACAGTAAAAGAAAAAATAACGAGACCTTAATTGTAATCTTATTCATTAGTTCCTACCTTTATAGCGAGCAGCATCGATGACTGCCCACAGATGAAAAATAAGACCAGGAACCGCCATAAAGAATAAGACTCCTGTCGCTGCTAATGTGTAGTTAACCCAGGTTAACAGGAAAAACAGGATTGCTGCGAGGATCCTCCCTTGAACTAATTGACCTAAACCTGCAATAAAAAAACTACATATTGCCGCTAAAACATTACCACCTGAACCTTGATTAGACATCATTACTCCTACGTTAAATTTTATTACGATTATTATCACTATCACTTGCTTAGCAATTATCATAATATATTGTACACCATAAGATAATAACTAATTTGTAATGAACTGGATTAAAAGCATTAAAAACAACCAGCAAAGTCAGACTATTTGGCACTTTTGTTTGTTTTTTATAAATAGAATATTAAAAGAGCAAATACACATTACTGCCGGTTACTTATCTTATGTAACCTTGATGTCGCTGGTGCCTTTGATTGTAGTCATGTTGTCAGTTATGACCGCTTTTCCTATCTTTACTGATATTAAAGAAATTATTGAAAATTTTGTTTATCAAAATTTTATGCCTGCTGCGGGTGATGTGGTTAAAGAACATATTACCGGTTTTGTCACGAATGCTTCAGAGATGTCAGCTATCGCCATTAGTTTTTTATTCTTATTTGCCCTATTGCTAATTTCTGCCATTGACACCAGCTTAAATAAAATTTGGCGGGTCACAACCAAAAGACGCATTGTTACCGCTTTTTCTATGTACTGGATGGTACTGACTCTTGGACCTGTCTTAATGGGCAGTAGTATAGCGGCAACTTCATATATTGTTTCTTTGATATCGATAGGGAATTATGACGTTTTCGGCCTTACCAATATAGCGTTAAGAGCTTTGCCTATTTTTGCTTCGATTGGCGCATTCCTTATTTTATATATGGTGGTGCCTAATAAAGTGGTACCGCTTAAACATGCCTTGTTTGGTGCAACATTAGCGGCACTTTTATTTGAAGTTGCAAAAAAAGGCTTTGCTTTTTATATCACGCAACTCCCTTCTTATGAGGCTATTTACGGTGCTCTAGCGGGTATTCCGATTCTTTTTTTATGGGTGTATTTATCTTGGCTAGTCGTGCTTTTCGGTGCATTGTTTACGGTCAGCTTAGAAAATTTTAAACCAGAAGATCACCAAAGAGAACACTTAGATAAGCATCAGATAAGTTAATTTATAAAGGCTTGTTTGAAACTGACAGTTTTTAATATTTTGCGCCATAATATTATTTATGGTCTCAATAAACAGAGTAAATACATGTCACGGTCTTTATATCCTAAAATAGCAACATATTCTGAAGAGTTGTTACCTGTTGGGGGGCAGCATCAAATATATCTTGAGCAGTCGGGTAACCCAACAGGAATACCTGTGTTATACCTTCATGGTGGTCCTGGTAGCGGTTCAAGCGAGAACCATCGGCGTTATTTTGATCCTGAACTGTATCGTATTATTTTATTTGATCAGCGAGGTTGTGGTCGCTCAAAGCCCTCTCCGTCCGTACTAGATAATACCACCGTTCATTTAATTGACGATATCGAAGTTATTCGTCAACACCTAAATATTGAACAGTGGTTAATTTGTGGTGGCTCATGGGGAACAACTTTAGCACTAACCTATGGTATCGCTCATTCAGATAAAATCTTAGCTTTTATCTTACGTGGTGTATTCCTCGGGACTCGATCTGAATACCAATGGCTTTACAGTCAGAAGGGGGCAAAAAACTTTTTCCCAGAGTACTATCAAGAATTTGTTGAACACTTACCAGCCGAGCTACAACATTCTCCACTGTCAGGTTACCACCAAGTACTCAATTCAAGTAATGAGGTCGCGGTGATCTCGGCCAGTAAAGCTTGGACATTATGGGAATTAAGGTTATCAACCCTTGAGCATCACCATATAGGTCTGGCGCATGTTGATGACGCCCATCAAGCTCTATGCATGGCAAAGGTATCAAGTCATTACTTTACTCAAGATTGTTTTATCAATGAGAATTACATTTTAGAAAATATTGATAAACTAACCGCGATCCCTGCGATTATTCTTCATGGCCGTTACGACATGGTTTGTCAGCTTGATAATGCTTTTTCACTGACTAAATTTTGGGATAACGCGCAATTACAAATTTTGCCTTGTGCAGGACATAGTGGTTTTGAGCGACAAACTATTGATGCATTTTGTCGAGCGAGCGATACTATGGCAAATTTTCTAGCCGAGCAATAAAATGATCGCAGTTATTCAAAGAGTTTCACAAGCAAGCGTTACGGTTAATCAACAAGTGATAGGAAAAATTGATCGAGGGATTTTAGTATTACTTGCCATTGAGCCTGACGACAACGAAACTAAAGCGAAACGATTAGCGCAACGGATTGCAGGTTATCGTATCTTTGAAGACGAAGCAGGAAAAATGAACCTAAATGTTAGCGATATTGACGGAGAAATTTTAGTTGTTTCACAATTTACACTAGCCGCCGATACGCGTTCAGGTATGCGTCCAAGCTTTACTTCTGCAGCTAAACCAGAAGTCAGCATCCCACTATATAATTATTTCTGTTTACAATTGCGTGGTCATGGTTTTGCCGTGCCTACAGGCGAGTTTGGTGCTGATATGAAAGTAGCACTAGTGAATGATGGTCCCGTTACCTTTACACTCACTTGCTAAGCGCAATGAACTATTGCATGCCATGTCGCCAATATTTACGCCAGCGTTTAAATGTTCTCGCGGGTAGCACGGTGTTAGCAAGTAAGCTCTCTTCAGCTTGACTTAACATATCGTAGGGCAGTAAATGAATAATAACATTTAAGTAATGAGGAATATGAAAGTACACTAGCTGTTTAGTTGGAGCGAGTACTTTTAACTCGGCGAGAAAATAATTAATTTCTTCGTTTGATGGGCTTGGCAAGTTAAGTGATAAAACAGCTCGCTCGTCCACTTTTTTTAAGATATTTTTGGTTAAAATCAATGAGTCGTTAATAGACTGATTTTTATGGTAAATGTCACAAATAAACCAATCAGGTTTCATTTTTTTATGGTGATGAAGCCAATCTAGTGCCGAGCAATGATGCAAATTAACCTTGGTAGCTTGTGGATTAAAAAAGCGTTCGAAACATTCAATAACTTCTTGTGAATATTCAATGGTGTGTAAGGTTAAATCAGGTAAATAATGCAATAAAAATCGTGCTAAATTGCCACCACCTAAGCCAAATTCCACAACTTTTTTAGGGCGAAAAAAAAGTAAAGGTGATAATAAGCTGATTTGATGAGGAAATGTAAGTTGTGAGGGCTTGCGCTTTAGCATCATGCTTTGTACGACATTATCAAAAGCTAACCAACGATAGTGTTGGTTTTCACTCACCGAAATGGAGTCATCATTTTGCGTGTAGTAACTTAATTGACCCTGTTGGATATTTTTAACTAATTTCATAATAGCGTATACGAACGAATCTTTTTAATTGTTATAGGTAAGCATAACCAATGTTTGAGTGTCGAGCACCCATAAGCCAGCAAGAATTTGACCAATACTACCACTTACGCTGGACAATATTACGTAAACCATCACAACAAAAACAAGGAAGTGAAAAAGATGACTTGGAAAAACAAGCGATTCATCGAGCCATTTTTGATGATAAAGGTAATATTATCGCTGTTGCACGTCTTCACTTTTGTAGCTTGTTAGCAGGGCAAATTCGTTATATGGCGGTTGCTGATGATTTTCAGGGCAAAGGGTTAGGGCAGCAGTTAATACTCGCCCTTGAACAGTTTGCGAGCCGTTTAGGTGTCACTAAGCTCTCTTTGAAAGCGCGAGAACAAGCGATCAGCTTCTATGAAAAACAATCTTATAAAAACATTGGCTTTTCGCACTTATTATTTAATAAAATTAAGCATTTCAATATGGAAAAAACGCTGGTAAGCGATGATTTTCATTATAATGAACTATCAACAGCACTGCAAAATACTTGGCATAGCACTATACCAATGAGCAAAGCGATGAAAGTGACGGTTGGTTATTATGATCAACAAAATTTAGTCACGACTTGTGATGAGCTTTTTAATAAAAATTTACACAATACTATGTTTGCGGGCAGTATCTACACATTAGCAACATTAACGGGATGGGGCTGGGTTTATTTGTTAATGGAACAGAAAAATCTTATGGGTAATATAGTGTTAGCTGATGCCAAGATTAGATATCATAGCCCAATAGCAGGAATAGCTTTTGCAAAAACAGGACGCTCGTTAAGCTCTGGCAGTATTGATAACTTAGTGACCAAGCAGAAAATAAAACTCTGCGTTGAAGTTCAGGTAATGAGTGGAGAAAAGGTAGCCGCAACTTTTAATGGCTTATATTTTGTTCTACCAAAATGAGCCAAATTTAGGATTTGATACCATGATAAAAATTATAGTTTGTCTTATAGGCCTCTGTCTTTTTAACGCCAGTGTATTTGCAAACAGCGACATAGATAAAGTGCTAGATACTTTTCATCAAGCTGCTGGCGATGCTGACCAAAAAATTTATCTTGATTTACTTGATGAACAAGCCGTATTTTTAGGCACTGATGGTCAAGAGCGCTGGACAAAAAAACAATTTACTGAGTTTGTTACTCCTTATTTCAGTCAAGGACAAGGTTGGCGCTATAAATCTCGTCAAAGAAATATTACGCTTATTGCATCAGTAAATAATAGCGAACAATTGGCGTTTTTTGACGAGTTACTCGACAATAGTCACTATGGCGAATGTCGGGGATCTGGTGTGCTTAAGTTGACGTCTGATGGTTGGAAAATATTACAGTATAATCTTTCTATACCAGTTCCTAATACTATTTCAACAGACGTTGTCAGTAAAATTAAAGAATATCATCAAAAGAATCGTTAATAAATTAAGGGAATACGATGGTAAAAAATGTTGCGATTATAGGTTGTGGTTGGCTTGGCCACGCTTTAGCAAAGCAATTGTTGAGAGAAGAATATCGCGTCACTGTAACGGTACAAAGTGAAGAGAAAAAGCAAAGACTAGCTAAAGAGCAAATAGATACAGAGCTTTTGATTTTACCTGTTGAAGATCCTAAATCAACAGTGTTAAGTGTTTTTGGTCACGATACGCTTATTATTTCTATAACACCACAGATCCGCCAAGGGCGAAGCGATTACCCTGAAAAAGTTGCCCAGTTAATTGAAATGGCTGAACTAGGGCGTGTAAAAAAAATTGTCTTGTTAAGTAGTACTGCTGTCTATAATGGTTTGTCAGGTTTAGTTGATGAACAATCAGTGCTAGATATGAACGCTGATAAAGTGGCTACTCTTATTCGCGCCGAAAAAGCAGCAGAGGCCTTTTCAGGCGAAACAGTTATATTGCGCTTGGCCGGATTAGTTGGGCCTGAGCGCCACCCCGGTAGGTTTTTACAAGGAAGAAAATTACTTTCTGACCCACAAGCCTTTATCAATCTAATCCATCAGGACGATGCGGTTGGTGTTTTAATGGAGATCATTAAAGATGAAAACATTAGGGGTATTTATAACGCGGTCAGCGCTACGGAAACGTCTAAACAACATTATTACCATGCGGCTGCTAAAGCTTTAAATTTGCCGCTGCCAGAGTTCTCGTTTGAAACATCAATGCGTTTTGGTAAACGTATTAATGATGAAAAACTGCGTAATAGTTTTACTTATCAATTTACTCATGATGATTTAATTGTTTGGTTATATAAATCGGTTGCAGGGTTATAAGATGCTTAAAGCTTGGTTAACCAACAAAGCCACTCAGTTGTTTTTTGTTCTATGGTTGCATATTTCGTTATTAAACTTATTTTTTGTTAACAAACGAGGCGTTGTGTTTTTGTGGCAACAAAATAGCGAACTGAACACCTTACTTACTCATTTTATTACTGCTTTAATTGCGGCCATTATTTATATTGCCATCACTAAAATACGAATAGGTTTAGCGGAAAAAAAACTCACGATGGGTAATAATGTTTTTGTGGTGGGCTCAGTGGTTATGGTGTTACTCATTGGCTTTTTTTTATTTTCAAGTGAGTAACATAATGCCATTCATCTATCAAAGCACGTAGTTAAAAAGCGAGTCAACTACGTGCTTTATTTATTCTACTATTTTTAAGCTTAGCTGTTATTTAATACCTGATACGGCTAACCACTGGTTAAAATCAAGCAAGTTTGCCGGTAAAATAACTTTTCTGTTTGCCTGGCTTAAGCCTTGCATTTGCTGAAGGTACTGCTCGGTTAATTGTAAATCAAGTGCTTGTTGCCCACCCGGTTGCTCAATGGCAATCGCTATTTTAGTGATTGAATCCCCCGTTGCTTGCGCAATAGCAATTATTTGTGCCGCTTTACCTTCTGCAGAATTTATACGACGTTGTTTTTCACCTTCTGAAATATTGATCATTTCAGTCATTAAGCCTTCTGAACGGTTAATTCGACTCGCCTTATCTCCTAAACTTTTTGCTAGAATTGCCCGGCGTTCACGTTCCGCATTAACTTCTAACTCCATGGCATTTTTAACGGTATCAGGTGGCGTTATATTTTTTATCTCATAGCGATGAACACGTATTCCCCAACTTTCGCCGGCTTTATCTAATACTTCTACCACTTTAGCACTGATAACATCACGCTCTTCAAAAGTTCTGTCCAAGTCTAAGGTACCAATAACAGAACGCGTGGTGGTTTGTGCTAATTGCATCGCGGCAAAACGATAGTCAGTGATACCGTAGCTTGCTTTTAATGAATCAATGACTTCGATGTAAATAACGCCATCAACTTCAACATTGACTTCGTCTTTTGAAAAACATTCTTGTGGTGGTACGTCGATTGTTTCTTCTTTTAAATCTTGAATAAAAGCCACACGGTCAATAAATGGCAATAAAAGATGAAAGCCTGCTTCTAAGGTACAGCGGTACTTGCCTAAACGTTCAACGACATAGGCAGACTTTGTTGGTACTAAGCAAATAGCTTGTACGAACTTGTAGGCTAGAAAGAGAAATATAGCGCCCCAAATAGCTAGCACCACGATATCAAGGTTACTGCCACCCATATTACTTATAGTTTGCTGGATCATTATTTTGCTCCTTGAACGGTTTGCGTTACTTTGTCCATGCCTTCGAAAAAGCCTTCTAATTTCGCCATTTCAGCGGGCATAATTGAGACATCTGCAGTTTTTAAAATAGACCCAGTTTGTTTAATGAATTGCTCTAGTAAACGCATTTTTATCGCTTTGTCGCCACCCGGAGTCATTGACGCTTTGGCAATCATGTTCATGCCCTCTGCGGTGGCTTGCGTTAGTATTTCAATTTCTTTTGCAAAACCATGTGCTTCATTAATTTGTCGTTGTTTATCACCCTCTGAAATATTAATGGCTTCTTGGCGCTCACCTTCTGATAAATTTATTGTCGATTCTTTGTCAGCTTCAGCTAAAGTAATTTCAGCACGTTTTTTTCGCTCGGCTTCCATCTGTTTTTCAAGGGTATGAATGACATTAGCAGAAGGGGTGATATTTCTAACTTCGTAACGCAACATTTTGATGCCCCAAGGATCTGATGCTTTGTCTATTTCACGGACAATCGTTTCGTTAAGGGTGTCTCGTTCTGAAAACGTTTGTCCGAGTTTTAGCTTACCAATTTCACTTCGCATAGTGGTTTGCGCTAAATTTACACAAGCTCGGCGGTAATCTTCTATACCATAGCTGGCTTTGGCACCGTCCATAACTTGAATATAAACTAAGCCGTCGACTTCAATTTGAATATTATCGCGAGATATACAGCTTTGAGAAGGGATGTCTAAGACTTGTTCTCTTGTTTCATGACGGTAAGCGACACGGTCAATAAAAGGAATAAGAAAATGTAATCCAGGTTGCATTATTGCGCGAAATTTACCTAAACGTTCGATAATGCAAACTTCTTTCATTGGCACAATAAGGACCAGTTTGACAACAATAAACAGTAATCCAAGAAAGACAAAGGTGAGTGTGGCTAGCATAGGTTGCTCCCATATTTTTAGTTAGAATGATAGTTTTGTTGTTGTTACTTTATCGGTTCAACAACCAGAGAGATATTTTCTTTACAAACAATAGTGGCGTGACTACCTTTGGGTAACTCTGAACCGTCGCTCAGCGCGGTCCAAGTAGTGCCTTGAAATTCTACACGACCAGCATGAGTCCCTGGTCCAATTTTTTCTATAACCGTTACTTCTTTGCCATAAATGTCTAGTTCTTCATAAATATTTTCAACGGTATATTCACCACTGAAAAACCGCTCAGTGACAAAATAAAGTACAAATAGTAGAAATGAAGCAAGAATAAACCAAGTCGTTAAAGTCAGAGTCCAAGTATCGAGTAATTGTTGTTGTACACCAATAGCGACTAATAATGAGGCAATACCTAAATTTAAGAGGATACCACCGGGAACAAAAATTTCTGCGCAAGCAAATAATATGGCTAGAACAATCCACGTTTCAAATAAAAGTATGTACTCCACCGCTAACTCCTTGTCATTAATGCTTTAATAGATTAACAGGTTAAAAAAATATAGATACTGTTGTTATATTATTATGAAGAGGTAAAATTTATGATCACTTCTGTAAAAATAAAGTTAGCAAGTACGACATATTATGTCAAGTTTGTTGTTGAATTATATTTCCTAGTTAAGTCTAGGTTATTAGGTAACTCCCTTACGTTAGTCTGGCTCTGATATTATTGTTTCAAAAATTGATATACAGGAAAGTATTAATAAGGTGAATGCGCGTACCTAGCAGAAATATACGTTGCTTTACTTTTTACATCCATGTGATCACAGCATACCGTTCATCCTGAACATATAAAGCCCGTGAACTTTCATTAACGGGCTTTATTATTTATATTTTTATTAAATACTAGAAGCTTGGTAGTATACCAGCGGGTATTAATTGATTTAATTCACCATCAGCAATAATATCTGAGGCTTCTGCAATATCGGGTGCAAAGTATCTATCTTTATCATAAAAGCTTACTTCTTGACGTAAAATAGCTTTGGCTAATTCAACTTTTTCAGCACCTTTAAGAGGAGCTCTAAAGTCTAAACCTTGCGCGGCGGCTAAATACTCTACGGCCAAGACACCATTGGTATTTTCTGCCATATCAGCTAAACGACGACCAGCAAAGCAAGCCATCGATACATGATCTTCTTGGTTAGCCGATGTTGGTAAACTGTCAACCGAAGCAGGGTGAGCTAACGATTTATTTTCTGATGCTAAAGCTGCTGAGGTCACCTGAGCTATCATAAAACCTGAGTTAACACCGCCGTTATCTACAAGAAATGGAGGGAGTTTACTTAAGTTTGCATCAATCAATAGTGCCATTCTACGTTCAGACAACGAACCTATTTCGGCAATGGCGAGGGCTAAATTATCAGCAGCCATAGCGACAGGTTCAGCGTGGAAATTACCTGCCGAGATAAAATCACCTTCATTTGCAAAAACCAGTGGATTATCCGTTACTCCATTGGCTTCGATATGAAGCACTTCAGCAGCCTGACGAATTTGTGTTAAACATGCTCCCATCACTTGTGGCTGACAACGTAATGAATAAGGGTCTTGTACTTTTTCACAATCAACATGAGAGCCACCAATTTCAGAGTTTGTATCTAAAACATAACGGTAAGCGGTTGCTGCATCTATTTGGCCTATTTGCCCACGTACTTGGTGAACGCGATCGTCAAAAGGGGCACGTGAACCTAATGCGGCTTCAACAGACATTGAGCCAATAACCACAGCAGCAGCAAATAAATCTTCAGCGTGAAATAAACCTTCCAAAGAAAAAGCCGTAGATGCTTGTGTACCGTTAAGTAGCGCTAAACCTTCTTTCGCGGCAAGTGTTACCGGTTCAAGACCTGCAATTTTTAAACCTTCAAGGGCGGTAATGACTTCACCGTCATGCGACATTTCACCTTCACCTAGTAAAGGTAAAACCATATGTGAAAGTGGTGCTAAATCGCCAGATGCGCCAACTGAACCTTTTTTGGGTACACAAGGATAAACTTCAGCATTAAGCAGAGTGATTAAGGCTTGGATGACTTTTAAACGTATACCTGAAAAGCCACGTGACAATGAATTGATTTTTAATACCATCATTAAGCGTACCGTGGCATCTTCCATATATTCGCCAAAACCCGCTGAGTGAGAAAGTACGATAGAGCGTTGTAATAATTCTAGCTCTTCTGTCTTTATGCGTGTGCTGGCTAATAAGCCAAAGCCGGTATTAATACCATAAACGACACGGTTTTCACGGATAACTTGTTGTACCGCTTCAGCACTTTGATGAATCGCATCAAAGGCACTCTCGTCAAGGCTATATTGAATACCTTCGTATTTAACGACGTTGCGTAATTGCGCTAGGGTTAATTGCCCTGGAATAATGTTTAATGTGCTTATATCTGACATGTATTTCTCGTTAATTCTAATTAATTCATTAAATGAGTTTTCTTTAATGTGGCTGCATTAAGTCATTACGTCAGCCACGAAGAAAAAGTTACTTACCGTTAGCGCCTTCAATCATAGGTAAATCAAGGCCTTGCTCTATTGCACAATCAACGGCTATATCGTAACCCGCATCGGCATGACGCATAACACCTGTCGCAGGGTCGTTCCATAAAACGCGGCCAATACGCTGTGCTGCTTCGTCAGTTCCGTCAGCAACAATAACCACACCTGAATGTTGGCTAAAGCCCATACCAACACCACCTCCGTGATGTATGCTTACCCAAGTAGCACCACCAGACGTTGAAAGTAGGGCATTAAGTAATGGCCAATCAGAAACAGCATCTGACCCATCTAACATACTTTCAGTTTCTCGATTTGGTGAAGCAACTGAACCTGAATCTAAGTGATCTCGACCGATAACAACGGGGGCAGATAATTCGCCAGTTTTAACCATTTCGTTAAAGGCTAACGCTAAACGCGCACGGTCTTTTAAACCGACCCAACAAATACGTGCTGGTAGACCTTGAAAGTCGATACGCTCACGAGCCATATCCAACCAATTGTGTAAATGAGGATTATTGGGGATCAATTCTTTAACTTTTGCATCTGTTTTATAGATATCTTCTGGATCGCCAGACAATGCTACCCAGCGGAAAGGACCTATGCCCTCACAAAATAAGGGACGAACATATGCAGGTACAAAACCGGGGAAATCAAAAGCATTTTTCACCCCTTCATCTAAAGCCATTTGACGAATGTTGTTACCATAATCTGTTGTTGCAGAACCTGCCGCTTGTAAGTCGAGCATGGCTTGTACTTGTATCGCCATTGATTTTTTCGCTGCTTTTACTACAAAAGCTTCGTCTTTTAAGCGCATCTCTGCTGCGTATTCCATGGTCCAACCTTGTGGAAGGTAGCCATTTAATGGATCATGTGCTGATGTTTGATCTGTGGTTACATCGGGTGTGATACCACGCTTTACTAACTCAGGAAAAACGTCAGCGGCGTTACCTAATAAACCAACAGATATCGCTTCACCTCTAGCACATGCTTCGTTTATTATGACTAAAGCTTCATCTAGCGTTTTTGCTTTTTTGTCTACATAACGAGTTTTGATACGAAAGTCGATTCGGGTTTCATCACATTCAACCACTAATGCTGAAAAACCAGCCATAGTTGCTGCGAGAGGTTGTGCACCGCCCATACCGCCTAACCCACCAGTAAGTACCCACTTACCTTTAGCGCTTCCGCCAAAGTGTTGCTTAGCCATTGCGACAAAGGTTTCATAAGTACCTTGAACAATACCTTGTGAACCAATGTAAATCCAAGAACCCGCAGTCATTTGGCCATACATCATCAAGCCTTTTTTATCGAGCTCGTTGAAGTGTTCCCAATTACCCCAATTTGGCACTAAGTTTGAGTTAGCAATTAAAACACGTGGCGCATTTGAGTGGGTTTTAAATACACCAACCGGCTTGCCTGATTGCACCATTAAGGTTTCGTCATCTTCTAAACGATTTAATACTTCAATAATTTTGTCATAGCAAGCCCAGTTGCGTGCGGCACGGCCGATCCCGCCGTAGACCACTAATGATTGCGGGTGTTCAGCAACTTCAGGGTCAAGGTTATTCATTAACATGCGTTTAGCCGCTTCGGTTAACCAACTTTTTGCGGTAATTTTATTACCACGATCGGCTCTGATCACTCGGCTTGTATCTAATCTTGGGTCTATTGAGGTATTTTCGATAGTCATGATGTTTTCCTAACTATGGGTTGTAAAAAGGATGATTATTTCTTTAGAATTTTAAGTGACTGCCTAAACGATACTTATTACCCGGAGAGGTTAAGGTCGCTAAACTGACCACCCCTTTACTTGACCAAGTACGACGTTTCACTTGTAAGCAAGGCATTGATTCTTCTATATGAAGTAATTGGCAAATATAGGCTTCTGCTAATACAGCTTCTATTTCGTGTGTTGCTTCTGTTAATGGTGCTTCACTTGATAAATATTCGTGAGGCGTTATTTGCGTGAAGTCTTGCTGTAAATAATTTTTTACTAAGTCGCTATTAACAAAACGTTGTTCGAGTTGAATCGGTTGATCATTTTCAAAATGCAGTACTTCAGAATAAAAAACTGACACGCTATTAATTGAATTAGTTTTTAAGTTAAGTAAAATAGCGATTTCTTCGTTAACAGCAACCGCTTTTAAGGTCAGCTGTTTAGCGTGATGTCGATGACCTCGCTCTTGAATTTCATCAGCGATATTACGAATTTCTAATAACGAAGACTGTGACTTAAACGTTGCAACAAAAGTGCCTGAGCCTTGCGAACGAATCAATAGTCCTTGTTCGGTAAGTTCTTGTAAAGCACGTCTTGCTGTCATACGACTTACTGAAAATTGATCCGCGAGTTCATTTTCAGAAGGGACTTTTGCATGTTGTTGCCATTCGCCAGATTCAATTTTTTGGCAAATATGCTGCTTTATTACGGTAAATTTTGCTGTTTTTACTTTAGTCATGTTAATTCGCTAGGTTTATTGTTTATAAGACTGTTGTCGTCTTAACGCTATAACTTGTATATACAATCTCATTTATTAGTGCTGATGTCAATAGTTGTATATACAAGCTTGCTTGTCTATTCTCTATCGCGTAAAGTAGCGTTATTAGCAATCAAACACTACGCTTATAATGCCGCCATCTTTTGATATAAACGCTGGTTAAAAGTTTAGCGTTAAAATCACCTTTTGGATCTATTATGACGATTAATTCTTCTACTTGGCACACTCTCTTCATTAATGTAAATCTAGCGACTATGACTGATGGCGCTAACAGCTATGGTGCGATTGAAAATGGTGCTTTAGCAATAAGTGGAAGTAAAATTGCTTGGTTAGGTGCTGAAACTTCTTTACCCCTATATGATGAAAAATCAGTACGGGTTATTGATGGAAAAGGTAAATGGTTAACGCCCGGACTCGTTGATTGTCATACACATATCGTTTATGGCGGTAACCGAGCCAATGAATTTGAAATGCGCTTACTCGGGAAAAGTTATCAAGAAATTGCTAATGCCGGCGGAGGCATAGTCTCAACAGTATCTGCCACACGCAAAGCCAGTGAAAGTGAATTATTAACCAGTGCATTACCCAGGTTAACTGCATTACATCAACAAGGTGTGACCAGTATTGAAATTAAATCGGGTTATGGTCTTGATACAGAAAACGAAATTAAAATGCTTAAAGTAGCAGGGCAGTTAGCTGAAAAGCTGCCGGTTACTATTAAGCGGACTTTCCTTGGCGCACATGCTTTACCTGTTGAATACAAAGATAATCCCGATGAATATGTCGACTTAGTCTGTGATGAAATGATACCCATTATTGCCAAAGGTAAATTAGCCGATGCGGTTGATGTTTTTTGCGAAAGTATTGGCTTTAGTTTAGTACAAACAGAACGTGTCTTTGCTGCGGCTCAAAAGCATCATCTACCGATAAAAGTTCACGCTGAGCAATTATCAAATTTAGGCGCTACCGCATTAGCGGCAAAATATAATGCGCTTTCATCTGATCATATCGAATTTTTAGATGAAGCCGGTATTAAAGCCATGAAAGATGCAGACATGACTGCAGTACTGTTACCCGGAGCCTTTTATTTTCTTCGTGAAACACAATTACCGCCAATGGAATTATTACGCAAGTATCAAGTGCCAATGGCGATTGCTACCGATGCAAACCCCGGTTCCTCACCCATTCATAATATTCAACTGATGCTTAATATGGCATGCACATTCTTTCGATTAACACCGGCAGAAGCACTAGCTGGTGTTACTTGTTATGGTGCTAAAGCACTCGGTTTAGCTAATAAAGGTCAGCTTGCGCTTGGCTTTGATGCAGATATTGCCTTGTGGAATATAGAGCAACCAGCGGAACTTTGTTATCAATTTGGCGTAAACCCACTGAGTGAATTATTTGTAGCGGGTAATAAAGCCATTTAATTTCATTAAATGGGCTTATATTCAGGCGATAATTTTTTCTGCGATAAGCCTAGTTAAAAACACCCTATACAAACTTCACTATATTGCTTAGTCTTAATATATATCCGTTCTACTTCAATACGCAGGTTCGTCTAATGGTGTTTAGCTATAAACCCTGTTTGGCATTGCAATAATTGATCTAATTTCCTAGTTAAACTCATCAGTCGTATAGGTTTGTTGTCATTAGGTAAAAGGCTTTATATGAAACACTTTCGCTCGGCGCGCTTATCACTCACTGGTTTTTTTATGGTAGTGTTAAGCTTGTTTTTATTTTCGAGTACGGCACAAGCCGCCTCTTTTTCTTTTACTGAATTTAATATTGCCTTTGTTTTGGGGTTAATGTTTCCTGTTATATTAATTATCGCCTTAGTTAAGCCCTTAAAAAACATTCGTCTTCGTTACCCCTTACTGATTTCTCTGAGTGTTTTATTGATGCTTTATGCCTTGGCTTATCCAAAAAGCTATCAAAGTGAATTGATACTTTCATCAGCCATGATTTTTTCTTCGGTGTTATTTTTTTGGCTACGAAGCACTTATTCTCAACCGGCAGAAAAAGTAAATTATTTAATCAATTTTATTGTTGTCGCAACAGCGGTATCTTTTGTTTTTAGTTTATGGTTTTTACCCGATATTGATGGTTATTTAGCCTGGCTGGCGGCAAGTTTACTGGTGCTTGCATGTGCTGGCGTTACGGTGCTTTCATCAAAAAAAATTAAAGAGCCTAGTAGTGTGAGATTAACGGCACAGTGGTTTATACATCTTTGTTTCGTGGTTATTCTTTTCGCGTGGTTAAATGCTTTTATCAGTGTTGTTTGGTTAGTGTCGGCAATCGTTATTTCTTATCTAGCCGCTTTGGTCAATGGTTGTTGGTATTTAGTGCAAGCCATTCGCGTCGAACTTAATAATAGCGATGATATTCGTCAAAAAATATCAACAGCATATTTGTTAGACCCAGCAACAAATTTACCCTGTTATCAGCAAGCCTTGGAAAAACTAGACAATGTTATAAAGCAGAAGCCTAAAAGTCGCTTTGTGAGTATTGTTTTTAAGCCGGTAAACTTTCAAGCGGTTAACACCGTTTTAGGTCACCATAATTCTGATATTTTATTATTACAATTAGCGTACTGTTTACAGAAAAAAGTCGCTGAAAATATTTTATTAGTTAACTTTTCAGATGAACAATCACCGATAAAAATCGCTCGGCTACAAGGGTTACACTTTTTAGTGGTGCTAGACTTGAGTACTGACAACTATCCTGACCATACTAAAGTTGACCAGCTTTGCCGTGAGCTTATGGCTGCTGTGCCCAGTGCAATGAGTTTTAAAAGTTTTTCTCTCAATTTCGAATTGGCTTTTGGTGCTGCTTATATGGGTGAATACAGTCATAGTGTCAGTGAGGTTATTTCATTTGCTGAAGATGCCTTACTCGTTTCAGAACAAACTCAACAAGTTGTTAGTTACTTTGACCACAATAGTGCACTCTATACCGAACAACAATTACAGCGTATGGAACAATTAAAACAAGATATAGCCGATGAAAAATTACATTGGTATTTACAACCACAAATAGGTCTAGCAAATAAAAAAGTAGTAGGCTTTCACATGGAGGTGCATTGGTATTGCGGTGATCAAACACCTCGTGTACTCAACCAATTTGTCGATATTGCCGAGCATAGTGGCGATATCTATCTATTAACAAAGCAGATGATTGTTGAAGCATGTAAGGCCATTGCTCAATTACAAAAGGTAGGTTTTGAAAAGCCAGTAACCATTACCTTTGCTAGTAAAGAGTTACTTGAACCGGCATTAATTGACTACATTGTTTTGCAAGCTAAAGAATATAGTATTAATACAAATTCTTTAATTATCGAGTTTAAAGAAGCGCTAATTTTATCTGCTAGCCAAAGAGCAAAAGCGATCATTGATCAGCTGAAATCTTTAAATATAAAGATCGCGATAGGGGATTTTTCAGGCAGCTATGAATCATTACGATACTTACGAAAGCTGAGTATCCATCAAGTAAAAATTAATTGTGGCTTGTTGGGTAATAGTGAGAATGACATTGAGAGTGGTAGCTCAGATAATGCCATTATTAATGCGCTCATCAATTTAACCCGGGCAATGAAACTCCCCCTTATTGGCACCTCAATTAATAACAGTAATATTGAACAAGCATTTATATCAATGGGTGGTGAATATGCTCAGGGTAGATATTTAAGTCGTGGGGTTGTTTTTGATGAAATTGAAATTTGGACGCGACGTTGGCTCGAACAATATCCACATAGTGAGCCAGCTAAGTGAGCCCAATTTAAGTCAGTGGGCGTAACTTACTGAATATAAAGTCTAGATGATTTATTCAATGTCTAACGGCTCTGGTGACAAAATAATACCAGTATTGTCAGCATAAATGTGGTCTTCAGGGAGAAATGTTACCCCAGCAAAGTTTATTGCTAAATCACTTTCGCCAATATCTTGGTCGCTAGCACCGACAGGAATAGAGACTAAGCCTTGAATACCTAAGTCGAGTTCTTCTATTGCATCTACGTCGCGGACACTTCCATAGCAAACAATTCCTTCCCAAGCATTGTTAGCGGCCTGTTCAGCAATGTTAAAATCAATCAGTGCCCTACGTGTTGAGCCACCACCATCAATAACAAGTACTTTTCCTCGTCCATCTGTCGCTACAATTTGTGCTATTAAGCCATTATTTTCAAAGCACTTAATGGTAACAACTTGACCACCAAAAGAGCTGCGCCCGCCATAATTACAAAAGATAGGATCAACAACATCAATTAGGTCGGCATAAATATTACAAAGCTCTGAGGTGTTGTATTCCATTATTTTTCCTTAATGCTATGATTGAATGCTTATACCTATGCTACTAAATTTTTGCTCACGGCAACAGTAAACATAAAGTGTGAAAAAATTTAATCTATTGGCTGTTAGTATAGCTCGATGTACAAACGTTGTGTGAAATATATTCAATGGTAAATAACCGTATAATCAGCAAATAATAATAGCGACTGTCTTGTATTGCTAAGCAAAAGAATATTTAATGGTCGCCCGCAACTTAATAGAGAATATAACATGGTAGGTGAGAAAGACTTTTATCACGGTCTATTATTTTCTGTTGAAGCCGTAGTTTTTGGCTTACTTGCTACATTTTTTTTGCTGTATTATCGGGGGATAGGTCGACAGTATGTTAGCTACTGGACGGTGAGCCTATTTTCTTTAAGTGCCCATCAACTTTGCCTTGCCATTGAAACCCAACTTACTGACCTCAGTGTTATCGCCTTAGAGAAAGTTCTTCTTACAGTAGGTATTCAAGTTAGTTTTTATTTTCATCTCTGCGCACTTTTACTCGGAATATATAGCGCAGTTTCAAAAAAAAATATTTCTAAAAAAATCACCAATAGCAGCTTTATACTCAGTACTTTGTTCGCACTAACGGCAACGTTACTCTATGGATTTGATGTTAACGAGGTTTATAACCGCTTTTACCTGCGAGAGAGTTTACCTGCATTTGTGATGGGCTGCAGTTTATTGCTAACGGCCTTTTATCTATATAACTTGCCAAAAAAATATTTTTCTGCATATGTTTTTATTATTTATAGTCTTATTATGGGGGGCAGGTACGTTTTATTTTCTTTTCTTTCTATTGTACTTATCAATGAGTATTGGTTTAGGCCATTAGCAGAAGTACTGATTTATTTTGATTTGGGTGCCTTTACTTTATTAGCATTTACTATGCTTATTTGGATGCAAGGGGCAGAGCGAAGTATTGCGACCTCTGCGATGAATAAGGCTCAATATTTAGGTAAGCACGATTCATTAACCGGGGCGTTAAACCGACAACAAGTCATGGAAAAGCTGCCATTAATCATCGAAAAAACCGCCTGTAATCAACAAAATTTAGCGGTTTTTTTACTAGATATTAAAGGCTTTAAATTTGTCAATGATACATACGGGCTTAAGGTTGGGGATGCTATTTTGGGTGAAATAGCGCGTAGACTTGATGAAAGTATATTTTTACCCCAGGTGGTTGGACGATTAAGTGGTGATTCTTTTACTTTTATTATTGATGGTGTTGACGAAAAGCAACAAGCGGCTGCAATAGAACATTTACACGGCTTAATAAGTCGGGCGTACCATATCAAACAACATAAAGTATTATTACAATGCTCTGTTGGTTATTGTTTATATCCTGGGGATGGGCTATTAGCTGAAGATTTATTGCAGAAAGCTAATTTAGCCTTAGCGCAAGCTGAAAGTCAAAATGTGGCGACGGTCAAATATAAAACGGGAATGCAATCGCATGGTCGAAGATTACTTGCCATGGAAAAAGAAATTCGCGATGGTTTTGAAAACAATGAATTTGTACTCTATTTTCAACCACAGCTTAACTTATTAAATAATCGTATAGAAGGCTTCGAAGCGCTTGTTCGCTGGCAACACCAAGAACGTGGTTTATTACAACCCGCAAGTTTTTTACCTGATATTGAATCGCTTAACCTGCTTAGTGAGCTAGACAGTTATGTGCTTGAACGAGCATGCCAAACTATTGCACGTTTGCAAAAAGAATATCATCGACGAGTGACCATAGCGGTTAATATTACCGCCGTTGAATTTCAAGATCCAAAATTGATTGAAAATATCCAAGCCTTACTTTTTAAATATCAAATTACACCAAGATGTTTAGATTTAGAAATTACCGAAAATGTTGTGATGACTGAAATCGCAACAGCAATGAATACCATTGTTATTTTGCAAAATATGGGCATAAAAGTTTCAATTGATGATTTTGGTACAGGGTATTCCTCATTGGCATACCTGCGTAAACTGCCGATCGACAAAATTAAAATTGATCGAAGTTTTATTGAAGAAGTCGCAAGTAATGATTCAGATTTAACGATTGTTAAATCTATGGTTGAGCTTTCTCATGGTTTAGGTAAGCGTGTTTTAGCCGAGGGAGTTGAAACCGAAGAACAACTAAGGGTATTACGCAACATTGGCTGTGATGCTGTTCAAGGATATTACATCAGTAAACCTATACCCGAAGAAGCATTGAAAAAATACTTTGCCCGATAATTATCATCTTATTATTTCATATAAAAAAAACCTATAAATTTGTTTCAAATTTTAATTTTCTACCTATACTAAAAATATCAATCTATTAATATTTTTAGGATCTCCTTTATGCTAATCAAGCACAAGCTTATTGCTAACACCGGTATTTTGGTTTTATCAATGGTCTTTATGTTGGGCTTACTTAATTTTACTATGTCGTCTTTGGAAACTGATATAAAAATTGCTCGAGAAATTGGCAATATCGAAACCGAAATTTTACAGTTGCGTCGTAATGAAAAGGATTTTTTAGCTAGAAAAGATATCAAGTATTTTGAGGCGTTTAGTGAAAATTATGCTGAGCTTATAAGAAATATTGGTTCACTTGAGCAAGCTTACGAAACGATAGGCAAAGACCTTCCTGAATTAAATAAGCTTCGCGCTGTGCTAAATGATTATCAACAGTTCTTTAAAGACTTAGTTGATGCACAAAAAGATCTTGGTTTATCTTCAACCGACGGTCTATACGGCTCATTAAGATCTGCTGTTCATGTAGTTGAAGAGTCGATTGGTAATAGTGACTATAAATTGCTGAGCAATATGCTACAACTTAGACGCAATGAGAAAGACTTTATGTTACGTCTTGATGCGAAATACGTCGACCGTTGGAATAATAATGCCAGCTCTTTTGTTCAAGACATAAACGTAAGCGATTTATCCACTGATGCTAAATCACAAGCTATTGATAATATCTCTCTCTATGAACAAGCATTTACAGACTTTGTTGCCGGACAAAAACGGCTTGGTTTCACCGCTAAAGAAGGTTTAAAAGGTGATATGCGCAACGCTGTTCATCAAGTGGATGAAATTTTAGATAAACTTGTTTTACTGAGTAAAAATGAGGTTGTTGAGCACACCAAATTTGTTGACTTGGTTGCCTACAGTGTCTTTTTTATCATATTACTTATTGCCATCAGTTTTGCCTTTTTTGTCAGTAGAAGTATTTTATTAAGCATAAATCAGCTAAACGAGACCATGAAAAAAGTGGCTGATACTCAGGATTTATCGTTGACCGTATCTACTCACAGTGATGACGAACTCGGCGAAATGGCCACTATTTTTAATAATATGCTGGGTAAGTTTAGAAACTTAATTACGGCCGTTAACCTTTCTGTTGATACTGTGCACGAAGCAACAGATAGTTTATCAAAAAATATTCACCTTGCTAATGCCGGTGTCGACTCACAAATTCAACAAACGGATATGGTCGCTACCGCGGTGACTCAAATGGTTGCGACCGTTGATGAAATTGCTAATAATACCAATGCCGCTGCGAGTAAAGCTGAAGCAACCAATAATAATGCGATTAGTGGTAAAGAAGGGGTTGAGCAAACTATTGCGAAAATTGATGAGCTTTCTGAAAAGTTAAGGGAGTCAGAAAATATAGTGCACGAACTTGCTAAAGATAGCGATACTATTGGTTCAGTATTAGATGTTATTCGAGGCATAGCAGAGCAAACAAACTTACTGGCGTTAAATGCGGCTATCGAAGCTGCCAGGGCGGGAGAACAAGGGCGTGGCTTTGCTGTGGTTGCTGATGAAGTTAGAACATTAGCCAGTCGGACTCAAGATTCGACACAAGAAATTGAAACGATTATTAGTTCATTGCAAGGACGAACCAAAGAAATTGTTTCTCATATGGCTATTTGTCGAACACAAGGCCAAGACAGCGCTGACCAAGCAAGCTCAGCGGGTAAAATGCTAGAAGAAATAACCTATGATGTTTCAACCATCATGGAAATGAATACAGCTATAGCATCAGCCATTCAAGAGCAAAGTACGGTCGCTTCTGAAGTTAATCAACATGTGGTTGAGATAAGAGACGTCGCCGAACAAGCCGGGCTAATATCTCATCAAAATGCACAAATGAGTGAAGAGTTATCTCAGCAAGCGGCAGTGTTGAATAATGAAGTGAGTCAGTTTAAAGTTTAGAAATATACTTTTCTCTTGAAGATACCGAACAGGTGTTTTCAAGAGAAAACGTTATCTCTGTCTAGTTATTACTAGGCAAAGTTCGCTAAATAAAAGCCATCTTGAATGTTCGTGTTAACTTATTTTATTTCACTTCAACAAAACTAATCGACGCTTCTCTATTTTGGCTTGTGGTTAAACTTGAACAATAGCTTTGCCAATTAATGTCGTAATTATCAAAGAGATTTTTGAATGTTTGGTCAGTGAAAATAGCGCCGTGCTTGTCATCAAATACTAAGCGGTGGCCATGCTTACCTAGCGGTTCAATATCAGTTAATAGCACGTCTTTTTTATGAAACACTTCTGGTATTTTAACGCCATTTTTAGCTTTCGTTTCTACGGGAGAAAATACTCTTAGGTATTCAAAGGAGAAACTAAGTTGAAGGTTACTATCAAAATTAAGGGTTAATTTTTTTTGCTTGCTATCAAGCGTAAACTGAATGATTTTCATTAATTCCTGCGCTTATATTGGCTAAAAGAGTAGGAAGTTAACTTCCTACTCTTTTCTTTCTATAGAATAAAACGGCTTAAATCTTCATTTTTAACTAATTCAGAAATAGTGTCATCTACGTATTTTTGATCAATTATAATGACTTCCCCAGCACGCTTATCAGCATTAAATGATAGGTCTTCGATTAAACGTTCCATCATAGTATGTAAGCGTCTTGCGCCAATGTTTTCTGTACTTTCATTAACTTGCCATGCGGCATTAGCGATTGCCTGAATACCATCTTCACTAAAAGAAACATGTACACCTTCTGTTGCCAACAAAGCAATATACTGTTCAGTTAATGATGCGTTTGGTTCAGTCAAAATTCTAACAAAATCATGGGTAGTTAGCGCTTGTAACTCGACACGAATTGGTAATCGACCTTGCAATTCAGGGATCAAATCAGATGGTTTTGCCATCTGGAATGCGCCTGAAGCAATAAATAAAATATGGTCTGTTTTAATCATGCCATGCTTAGTGCTTACTGTTGAGCCCTCAATCAGAGGGAGTAAGTCTCTTTGTACCCCTTCGCGAGAAACATCAGGACCTGAGCTATCACCACGCTTACAAATCTTGTCAATTTCATCGATAAAAACGATGCCATTTTGCTCTACTGCATAAATAGCCTTTTCTTTGATATCGTCATTGTTAACAATTTTGGCGGCTTCTTCTTCTTGCAACGCTTTAAAAGCATCTTTAATTTTTAATTTACGCTTGCTGGTTTTTTCATTAGACATGCCCTGAAACATATTTTGCAGCTGCGAAGTCATCTCTTCCATACCAGGAGGAGCCATTATTTCAACCCCCATTTGTGGGGCAGCTAAATCTAATTCTATTTCTTTATCATCAAGTTGACCTTCACGAAACTTTTTGCGAAAAGCTTGACGAGTACTGCTATTATCCGTAGCTCCATCAGCGCCAAAACCGTCTCGTGGTGGTGGCAATAATATATCTAAAATTCGTTCTTCAGCGGCTTCTTCGGCGATATGTTTTACCCGAGCCATTTCTTGCTCTTTGGTCATTTTTATTGCCATATCAGCCAAGTCACGAATGATCGTTTCGACTTCTTTACCAACATAACCGACTTCGGTAAATTTAGTTGCTTCAACTTTAATAAAAGGAGCGTTGGCAAGTTTGGCTAGACGCCTTGCTATTTCTGTTTTACCAACCCCCGTTGGACCAATCATTAGAATGTTTTTAGGGGTAACTTCGGTGCGTAACTCTTCGTTTAACTGCATTCTGCGCCAGCGATTTCTTAAGGCGATGGCTACAGCACGTTTGGCATCACTTTGACCAATAATGTGGCTGTCTAATTCACTGACTATTTCACGTGGTGTCATATTCGACATGATAATTCCTTATGCATTTTACTTATTTGATACACTTACTAAGCGAGACGAAAGTTGAGCTTTATAGCTCGTCAATCGTATGTTGATGATTGGTGAATACACAAATGTCGCCAGCGATTTTTAACGACTTTTCAACAATTTCAATCGCAGAAAGCTCGGTATTCTCTAACAGTGCAGTTGCTGCCGACTGTGCAAAGTTACCACCACTACCGATAGCAATTAAGTCATTCTCTGGTTGTATAACATCGCCATTGCCGGTGATGATTAATGAAGCTGTTTCGTCTGCAACAGCAAGTAAAGCCTCTAATTTTCTTAAGGCGCGGTCACTTCGCCAATCTTTAGCAAGCTCAACAGCGGCTTTAGTTAAATGGCCTTGGTGTTGTTCAAGTTTACTTTCAAAGCGCTCAAATAAAGTAAAAGCATCAGCAGTGCCGCCAGCAAAACCAGCAAGGACCTTGCCGTTATATAAACGACGAACTTTGCGAGCATTACCTTTCATTACGGTATTTCCAAGCGATACTTGGCCATCACCACCAATTGCTACTTTGCCATTACGTCTTACGGATACGATAGTTGTCACAATTAACCTCAAATATTTATTTATATCTATGAAGAATAGATAAGGCTAATTATGACTTTTTCAAGGAGGGAGCTAGATAAATGTGTCTATTATGTCAATTGGACTAACTTATTGTTCACTAATCCGTTGGATTTTATTTCCAAAGCCAAATTTGGCAGCCATTAACATTATTACTTTTTAGCTTATGTTTGTCTTTTTCTGCTTCACGTTTACGCTCATAAGGACCTAAAAACACTTTGTAATAAATACCGTTTTTACCTTTAGATTCACTTATTTGAGCCGTTAAGCCAGTAAAGGCAATATTGGCTTTTAATACTTCGGCTTGTCTCATCGTTCTAAACGACGCGCACTGCATCTTATACGGTCCTTTATCCTTAACTTCATATTTACCCACTTCAACTTCTTTACTCTTTAGGTTGTCAACATATGCCCATATCTCTTTTGGTGGAGCGGGTAATGCTTTTTCTTTCACCGCTTGTGGGGCTTCTTTGACTATTTTCACGGGAGAGACTTGCGGTTTATTGTCTTTTATTGACCATAATCCATAAATAAAACCACCGATCAATAATATGACTAAAAAGAGTAAAAACTTAAATTTTAAGGTGAAGGTTGGTTTAGGCGCTACCTTGCCTTTATAGGGACTTTTCTTTTTGTTTTGTGCGCGGGAAACGTAATCTTGATGAGCCATGAAATAATAATATACCGGTAAACGTCGGGTAATTCTAACCAACTGGTAAGGAAATGACACTAGTTTAAAAAGAAAATTGTAACAGAAGGCTTATTACTTAAAGTTACCAACTTAAATCAAGTGGATCAACATCTACTGTCCAGCGTACTTTTTTCTGCCATTCATTCTGAGAAATAGCGTTAATCAGCTGATAAATAGCAAGATGAAGTTGCTTGCGTGATTTAGCTTGTACAATTAAATGATAGCGATATTTACCTGCTTTTTTTTCCATCGCAGCTGGCACCGGACCGGCAAATTGGCAGCCATCAAAAGTAAATTCGGTTAATGCACTGAGAAATTTTTCAGGATAAGAAGGATAGTTAGCTTCTGCCCGAAAAAGTGCTTGATAACTAAACGGTGGTAATAAGGCCTGTTTGCGCTCAGTTAACGCATATTTAGCAAAGTGTGGGTAACCGTTGTTGACTAAATCTTGCAGTAATGGATGTTCAGGGAAGTTGGTTTGTACTAAAACTTTGCCAGGCTTACTTTCTCGACCTGCACGGCCAGCAACTTGCACTAATAATTGTGCCATGTGCTCGGCAGCACGAAAGTCAAAACTAAAGAGTGCACCATCAACGTCTAACACTGCAACCAGTGTTACATCAGGGAAGTGATGCCCCTTTGCTAACATTTGTGTACCAATCAGTAACTGATGTTTTTTATCACTGACTTCTTGTAATAATTTTGCCAATTCGCCTTTTTTACGAGTACTGTCGCGATCGATTCTTACGGTACTATAGTCAGCAAAAAGTTCGCCGATGCGCTCTTCTAATTGTTCTGTACCTTGTCCCATAGGTTTAATACGGACACTTCCGCAACTAGGACACTGGTATGGGATACGCTTTTGACTACTACAGTGGTGACAAATTAATAATTTTTTCCCTTGGTGCAAAGTATAAGGTTTATTACAACGCTGACAATCGGCTACCCAGTGACACTCTTGACAATTAATCGCTGGCGCATAACCACGGCGATTTAAAAATATTAAGGCTTGTTCACCGCGTTTAAGTGTTGTTTCAATCGCCTTTTTTAACGTACCTGATAAGCCATGTTCCATTTGCTGTTGGGCAACATTAATAAGACTGATTTTGGCTTGAGTACTTTGACCGGGTCTTTTAGTTAATTGATGATATTGATATTTACCCGACAATGCATTTTGTAGCGTTTCTAAACTAGGCGTGGCACTACCGAGTACAATGGGAATATTTAACTGACCCGCGCGTAAAATAGCAATGTCGCGCGCGTGATAACGAAAACTGTCTTGTTGCTTAAAAGAGCCATCGTGCTCTTCATCAACAATAATTAAACCTAAATGATGTAGCGGCGCAAAAACGGCTGAACGCGTGCCAATAATTATTGCGGCGGTGCCCCGTTGTGCAGCCAGCCAAGTTTGTAAACGTTCTTTGTCGTTTAATCCTGAGTGGTGCAAGCAAATAGGTAAATTAAAGCGTTGTTCAAACCGGCTGAGCATTTGTGGTGTTAGACCAATTTCAGGCACTAATACCAGTACTTGTTTATTGGCGGCGAGAGTTTTTTCCATCGCTTGTAAATAAACTTCGGTTTTACCACTACCGGTGACACCGTCTACTAAATGACAAGAAAACTGCTCAAAGGACGCTTTTACCGCAGAGACAATAACCGCTTGTTCAACGGTTAAGGTTAGCTTTTCATTCTCAGCTAAAGCGTCTTGGTGATAGACAAAGGTTTCAGCTTTTTGTTGCCTTTCTTCAATTAACTTTTTCTTTTCAAGCGTATTTAATTGTGCTTTTGTATAACCTAGTGTTCTAATTTCTGCCCAAGTTAGCCCCGGGTGGGTTTTAATGACATTATACAGTTCGGCTTGTTTGGGGGCTCGCTTAACTATTCTTTCTAATAGCAGCTTTTCTTCACTGTCTTGCTCAAACAAGAAACAATGCCAAGTGGTCGCTAAATCAATAGTAGGTTGCTCAATTTGACGAAGCAACACGGGAAGAGCCAGTTGTAGTACGTCTCCAATCGGGTGATGATAATAATCAGCACAACGCAGTAAAAACTTTAAAAGCGCGGGAGGAAAACGAAAGTTGTCATTGACTAAGCCAATAATCGGCTTAAGTTTTTTGTCGTCAATATCACAGACTTCACTGGTACTTATAATAATACCAATAACTTCTCTATGACTAAAAGGCACGATCACTCGTGCGCCTATTTGAATCTCGTCATTACTGATGCTTTTTGGCACGATATAAGTAAATAACTGACGCATAGGTACAGGAATAGCGACTTGAATATAACTAACCTGCATAACGAGTACTTTTTTGACGATAATTAAGCTTATTCTGCCGACTTGTTGTTAATATGCCAAGTACGATTTTATAGAAAGTTTAACTTTAATCACCTTAACGGATTAATTGTTCATTTTTTAGCAATTAGTGTCATTAGGCTATTGCTAAGCATGTGTCGATGATTTAAAATTCGCCTCCATTATTTTTAACTCGTATGGTGCTTAGCAGCAATAATGACTGACTAAGTGGCGATACGGCCTTATACAGAGGTTTCTATGAAAGACGGTATTCATCCTAATTATGTTGAGTTCAAGGCAACTTGTTCTTGCGGTAACATCATCGTAACTCGTTCTACAGCGAAAAAAGATATTCACTTAGACGTATGTTCAGCTTGTCACCCATTTTACACGGGCAAACAAAAAGCTGCTGAGACCGGTGGTCGTGTTGATAAATTCAACAAACGTTTTGGTGCACTTAGCAGCAAGTAATTTTGCGCTAAAATCAAAATGTAAAAAAAGCGTCGTAAGACGCTTTTTTTATGCCTAAAAATCCATTGAAATACCATTCAGCTTTGCCGTGATCTCAAAAAATATAATATTTTTCGCTTTTCTTTAAACCCTTTTCATAAATACTGTATCTTACTTTATAACGACACCATTATTGAGAGTTAACCTTTGGATAATCCGAAAG
The DNA here is from genome assembly GCF_014077345.1 of Colwellia sp. BRX8-4. NCBI lineage: Bacteria > Pseudomonadati > Pseudomonadota > Gammaproteobacteria > Alteromonadales > Colwelliaceae > Colwellia > Colwellia sp. BRX8-4. The sequence goes on along the minus strand of NZ_JACGVS010000005.1, from coordinate 160,676 downwards.
TTATTAACATTAAAAACTGTGCTGAACCGCCGATCCATATTGCTGTAAACCGTGCAAAAGAACGTGCAATTATTAGTCGAGCACAGCAGGGTGATCAGCAGGCTTTTTATCAACTTTATCAGCAGTATCATCGTAAAGTTTATGCTATTTGCTGGCGTATGCTTGCAGATAAAGATAGTGCCGAGGATGTTTGCCAAGAGGTTTTTGTACAACTATGGCAAAAAATAGCTAATTTTCGTGGTGAAAGTAAATTTTCTACTTGGTTACACAGTGTCACCAACAATATTGTACTTGGACACTTGCGCAAACATAAAAACTGGTTGCAACGTATCTTTAGTATCGAAGATCAAACCATGGCAGATATTGCCGTAGAAATGCCAGATAGTGCGGGTCTAACCGAATTAGATAAACATATCGCTCGTTTACCTGAAAGAGCTCGCTTAGTTTTTGTGTTGTTCGCGGTTGAAGGTTACCGCCATGAAGAAATTGCAAATATGCTCGACATGGCAGTAGGTACTAGTAAAGCGCAATACCATAGAGCTAGAAATTTGTTAATGGAGTGGATCGAGATATGAATAAATTATTATCAGAGCAAGCTTTACAAAAAGCACTGGCAAAATTACCCGATGAAATGACACCACAACGTGATTTATGGGCTGGTATTGAACGTGCAATTGAAGTTAAAACACAAGACAAACCCGTCTTTGTATCACCGGTGAAAAAAGTGTTTATGCCTACAGCATGGGCGGCATCTTTAGTGCTCGCTGTATTGGCTACTTGGTTTTCTTTTTCGCCTCAATTTTCAGAACAGCCGCTGGATTTAGCGCAACAAAATAACTCACCCCTGACCTTAGTAACTGCAATGCAAGAAAATTTTAAGCACACCAAGCAATCGATGTTGATTAGCTTTGGCCAGCCTAAAATATCGGCACTGCCAAAAGAAATTCAACAAGAGTTAATAAACCTAAGCTCAGCCCAAGCTACGATTGAAAAGGCTCTAAATGAAGACCCAAGTAATAATGATTTACTTAATTTATTACGTTGGACCCAAAAACAAGAATTAGATCTATTAAGCCAACTATACAGCCCTAAATGGCAGAGTATTTAAAGATAACACTATAAAGAGGTAGTTATGAGAGTTTTACAAAAAGTTATTCCGATGATGTTATTTTCAGCCGCTTGTTCAAGCTTTGCGGGTGAGCAGATAGACAAGTCATTACTGGTCAGTGATGTCAGTAGTGTAAATATTGAAAATTTACGCGGTAATATTACGGTTATTGGTTGGGATAAAAACACTATTTCGATAAAGGGAGAATTGGAAGACGACGCCGAAGGTTTACTCTTTAAGCAACAAGGATCGCGTGTGAAAATTAAGGTTGAGCTTGAAAATCATAGCAACAACTTCTGGGGTAACAATGCTAAAGGCTCAGTATTAACGATTCATATGCCTAAAAACATTCGTGTCAGTTTTGAGGGGATTGCCAGTGATATTAATTTTGAGAACTTGCATGCCAGCGCCGAAGCAAAAACAGTAAGTGGTAACATCAAAGCGGTAAATTTGAGTGAACGCATTGAATTAATTTCAGTTAGTGGTGATATTAACAGCAGCAAATTATCAGGGAAAGTGAGTTTGTCGAGTGTTAGCGGTAATATTAAAGATCGTCAGTCACGTGGACGTTTAAGTTTACGCGTGGTCAGTGGTGAAATTGACGCGCAATCAACAGCAAAAGAAGTGACGATCGAAAATGTCAGTGGCGATATTAACTTAGGATTAAATGATATTGACGAACTTACCGTTGCAAATGTCAGTGGCGATCTTTCTGCAACGTTATCGTTAAATGATGGTGGTGTCGTTAAGATGTCTAGTGTTAGTGGCGGTTTAGCATTAAAGCTACAGAAAAATGTTCAAGCAAGCTTCAGATTATCAGCCAGTGCTGGTGGTCAGATCACTAATAAAATTACCACGCAAAAATCAAATAAAGCTAAGTATGGACCAAGCTCAAAATTAGACTTTGAAACCGGTAGTGCCAACGCGAACGTACGTGTAAATACGGTAAATGGCAATATTAGCGTCAGCAATTAATTTTTATGACTCTGGCATTGAAAATAGAACGAGTTAGGGCGCTTTCTGGCTCGTATTTATATTCTGTTTCAAAGTAAATTCTGCTAACCTACCAAAAGTTTTAATCTCGCATTTGCGATAGAGTTTTAGGGTATATAAATGGCAGAGCGCAAGCCAAATAAATTTTTCAAAGATAAAAAGTATTCTCAAGATAGTCAAATGAATGCTTTAAAAGTTCCACCTCATTCGCTTGAGGCAGAGCAATCTGTATTGGGCGGTTTATTGCTCGATAACGAGACGTGGGATCGTGTTGGCGAACGTGTTGTCGCTCAGGATTTTTATAGTCGTTCACATCGTATTACTTTTGAAACCATAGCTGCGTTAATTGAACTAGGCAACCCTGTTGATTTAATTACCTTATCTGAAGCTTTAGAAAACGAGCAACGACTTGAAGATGCCGGTGGCTTTGCTTACCTTGCCGAAATGATGAGGAATACACCCAGTGCGGCCAATATCACCGCTTATGCCGACATCGTTCGTGAACGTGCAGTTACTCGTGAAATGATCAGTGTGGCAAATGAAATTGCTGAAGCGGGTTATGATCCTCAAGGCCGTGCTAGTGCAGAGCTTCTCGATTTTGCTGAAACTAAAATATTTGCTATCGCGGAACAACGGGCTAACAAGTCCGAAGGGCCAGAAAACATAACCTCAGTACTAGAAAAAACAGTCGATCGTATTGAACAACTTTGTTCATCGCCAAATAATGGTGTTACCGGTGTTTCTAGTGGCTTTTCTGATTTAGATAAGATGACCGCTGGTTTTCAAAAGTCAGATCTTATTATCGTTGCTGCACGTCCATCAATGGGTAAAACTACCTTTGCGATGAACATCGCAGAAAACGCGGCGATGACTGAAGATAAACCCGCATTGATTTTTAGTTTAGAAATGCCTGCAGAACAACTGATGATGAGAATGCTAGCCTCATTAGGCCGTATTGACCAAACCAAAATTCGTACGGGGCAATTAGGTGACGAAGATTGGGCGCGTTTATCTTCAACCATGGGGTTACTTATTGATAAAGGTAAGATGTTTATTGATGATGCCGCTGGTTTAACGCCAACCGATGTTCGCTCTCGTGCGCGCCGCATTGCCCGTGATCACGGTGGTATAAGTATGATCATGATCGATTACTTACAGTTGATGCGCGCGCCACAATTTGCTGATAACCGCACCTTAGAGATTGCCGAAATATCACGGTCATTAAAAGCATTAGCTAAAGAATTACAAGTACCGGTTGTGGCACTGTCTCAGCTAAACCGTAGTTTGGAGCAACGTTCAGATAAACGGCCGATTAACTCGGATCTTCGTGAATCAGGCTCTATTGAGCAAGATGCCGATTTGATCATGTTTATCTATCGTGATGAGGTTTATCACGATGATTCAGAGTTTAAAGGTATGGCAGAAATTATTATTGGTAAACAACGTAACGGCCCTATTGGTCGTGTTCCGTTGACTTTCCAAGGACAGTTTTCTCGTTTTGATAATTATGCCGGCCCGCATGTATTAGATGAAGATTAATGGCATTAACGACCGCAACGGCAATTATTAATTTATCTGCGCTCAAGCACAACTTAGCGCAGATAAAATCACTTGCACCGACAGCAAAGGTGCTAGCCGTTTTAAAAGCTAATGCCTATGGCCATGGCCTTGAACGCATTGCGCACGCATTGTTTTCTGAGCAAGCTAAAATAAATGAACACGGTCATTCATCGATCACCGCTGATGCTATTGCCGTGGCAAGAATTGATGAAGCGCTGGCATTACGGTCTTCAGGTATTACTCAACCGATTGTCTTGCTCGAAGGTTTTTTTAATGCAAAAGATTTAGCGATACTTGCGGTCAATAATTTACAAACGGTTATTCATAACCATCAACAACTTGATGCTCTTTTATCGGCAACGCTTCCTTCTCCGTTAAAGGTTTGGCTAAAAATCGATACAGGTATGCACCGTTTAGGTATAAATCCAGAGGAGTTTAGCCATTTTTATCAGCAATTAACGGACTCAGTAAACGTGCAAAAAAATATTGTGCTAATGAGTCACTTAGGTTGTGCTGATGATAAAAGCAATCAGGCGACTCGCCAACAAATATCACTCTTTGAAAAAGTAACGTTAGGCTGTAACGAAGAACGAACATTGGCAAACTCTGCCGGTATTTGTGCATGGCCAGCAAGCCATTACCAATGGCTTCGCCCCGGTTTATTATTATACGGGATTTCTCCTTTACCCTTTGAAAGTAACGCAGCAAATTTATCAACTTGTGCGCCAGAGAGTGCTTTGCACAATAAAGATATAACCTTGGATGTTCTGCCAGTAATGACGCTGAAGTCAAGTTTGATCGCCGTACGTGAATTAGCCGCTGGCGAATCAGTCGGTTACGGTAATGCTTGGACAAGTGAGCAAAAGACTATTATTGGTGTTGTTGCCATTGGTTACGGTGATGGTTACCCTCGGCATGCTAAAAATGGCACACCTGTTTTGGTCAATGGACGAAGGGTTCCTTTGGTAGGAAGAGTATCAATGGATATGATCACTGTTGATTTAGGGATAAATGCACAAGAACAGGTTGGCGATGTTGTGACTTTGTGGGGAGAGCAGTTATCTGTTGCCGAAATAGCGCTATGTGCAACTACCATTCCCTATGAGCTCTTATGTAATATTACTCGCCGTGTACAAATCACCTTGTCAGCGCAGTAAAGGTCTTTTTTAAATACTAAGTAAACTACTCATCTTCTTGGTAAAGTCGCCAAAAATTCATTTACAGCGCACTCAACCGTCACTGTTTATTATAATGTCATTAATTGTCAGTTGTTATTGAGTCAATAAACTAAATATAGCGTAAAAAATAAAAAACCTCGTTTATTGCTAAACGAGGTTTTGGTCTATGACTACAAATTACTTAATTCACTATTTATCGAAACTGAACTCAATAAAAGCTTTACCAAATTCAGAATTTAACGGAATAATAATAATAGGTCCATCGGCTTTGTGATGAATAGTATGGTTTTGACCAGAAACAACCATAGGCGTTGCCATGTCAAATTCAAAGCCTTTTTCGCTCAGCATACGCTTAGCGCCACCGGTGACCATATTAGTAATTTCACCGACTAAATCGGTAATTTCTTCATTGACTTCGTCAGGACCTTCGCCAACCATTTTTTTCATGGTGGCCAGTGCTAACTTTCCTTCAAAAGTAATTGATAGTGAGCCTTTTGTTTGAGCGCTCACCATACCAATTAAACCAGAAACATCGCCCATAGCAACTTCATTTTTTTTCAAACGAGGTTTTTCAGGTACTAATTCCATTTGTGCCATAGTAGACATTACATTGAGCATTGAAGATAAAAAAGGGTTAATAAACTCTACATTCATGAATGTTTCCCAAGGGCTTAGTTATACTAGTCATTTTATTTTGCATGTTAATTTAGCAAATGTAAATCGTTCCTACTAGTTATTGTTTTTTATTATCGCAATTTTAACTGATTTCGAAAAAGTTAAGCTGCCAATAATTGTTTCGTCTTTATAATTTACAGTATTTACTTGCTTAGGGTAAGTATCGATGAGTAAATCATTTTTTACCACTAATCCGGATAAAAAGTTTTCAAAATTAGCTTCTTGGTAAATATAAACATTACCTTTAGCGACTTCTAAACCTATCCAATTGAGCTTAATTGGCTGTTTTTTATTATCTTGAACATCAATAAGTTGGAAATGTGCTTCAACATAGTTTTGAATGAACTTTTCGTATTCAGAATGCTCAGCTGAAAAGTGTATTTGCTGTTGCTCAGCAATAGCATTATCAATATCGTGAGCCGTAAATTGATGAATAACTTCTATGTTATGGGTTCTTGGATTAACTGATAAATCAGTTAATCCAAAGAAGTATCGGTGGGCTGCGCTTGAAAGCGCAACGCCACACAATAAACAAAAAACAAAGCTTTTAAATAATGAGGTTTTTGACATTATTTATCTTCTTCTTCCTTGTCTTCTTTTTCGTCATCAGCTGACTTTAATTTAACATTATAGTCACGCATCATGTCTTTTTTCTTACGTTTGTATAATTCAAAGCTTGATTTAATAGGGCGTGCTGGCCAGTAGTTATTGTTAACATCTACATCGGCTGTTTCCCAGTTTGGATCAATAGCGATAGCGGTAATCTCTTTATCAGTAATAAATAATTTAGAAACATTTTTACTGTTTTTACGCCAGATTTCTGCAGGAATATGTACTTGTTCTGTTGTTTTATCTGCAAAAGTTAATTGCACAATAATAGGCATGACCAAGCCACCCTTATTTTCAAAATCAACGATGTAGAAATTTCTTTCATCAACAAGGAGATCTTTTTGCCATTGTTCTAACTTTTTATTTGCGCTGTTATAGGTATTACGTGCTTTATTGGTTGCCGTAAATTTATCATGCTCGTTGTAAAAATCTAACAATTCAGGCTTGTCAGTTGTTCTAAGCCATTGACCTTTATCACGAAGGTCACTAATAAATGTTGGCTTTTCACTTTCTAAGGCACGATTCCAAGCGGCTTCTGTATCAGGGTTTTGGCTATCAGGACGATATAAATGAATATTACCTAAAGCGATATCAACATGATCTGTTGTGTAGAACCAACCACGCCAGAACCAATCTAAATCAACGGCTGATGCATCTTCCATGGTGCGGAAAAAGTCTGAAGGTGTTGGGCGTTTAAACATCCAACGTTGTGCATATTCCTTAAAGGCAAAATCAAATAATTCTCGGCCCATAACGGTTTCACGTAAAATATTTAATGCTGTTGCTGGCTTACCATAGGCATTATTACCAAACTGAAGAATTGATTCAGAGTTGGTCATAATAGGTACCTGGTTAGTACTTTTCATGTAATTAGTAATGTCAGCAGCATGACCACGGCGTGAAGGATAACCTTCTTCCCATGCTTGTTGTGCTAAAAACTGTAGGAAAGTGTTTAAACCTTCATCCATCCAAGTCCATTGACGTTCATCAGAGTTAACGATCATTGGAAAGTAGTTATGACCCACTTCGTGAATAATTACTCCAACTAAGCCGTATTTAGTACCACGAGAATAGGTTTTTTCACCTGTTTCTTTGTCAAGTGTTGGGCGAGGACCATTAAAAGTGATCATCGGATATTCCATGCCACCAACGGGTCCATTGACTGAAATTGATACTGGGTATGGGTAAGCAAAGGTGTATTTATTATACTGTTGCATGGTATGGATAATAGCTTCAGTTGAGTACTTTTCCCATAATGGATTACCTTCATTAGGGTAAAAAGACATCGCCATGGTATCGGTACCGCCTTCTTTATAAGCTTGAGCGTCCCAAATAAATTTACGGCTTGATGCGAAAGCAAAATCACGAACATTTTTAGCTTTAAAATGCCAGGTTTTCGTTTTTGTTGAGCGAGATTTTTCGTTTTCAAGTGCTTCATCAACGGTAACGATAAGCACAGGTTTCTTTGCGTTTTTAGCTTGTTCTAAGCGTTTACGCTGTGTTTTTGTTAAGACCTTGCTTTCATTTTGTAACTCACCGGTAGCGGCAACAATATGGTCAGCAGGAACGGTGATCTTAACGTCGTAATCACCAAATTCTAAAGTGAATTCGCCGTTACCTAAAAACTGCTTGTTTTGCCAGCCCATAACGTCATAGTATGCTGCTGCGCGAGGAAACCAGCCAGCAAGCTCATACAAATAGTTATCGTCTTCTTTAAAGTATTCGTAACCCGAACGGCCACCTAACACTTTTTGTTCATGAAGCTTATAGTTCCACTTAATATTTAATTCAACATCATCGCCGGATTTTAATGCCTTAGGTAAGATAACGCGCATCATTGTGCCGTTAATTACATAGTCAAGAGCACTACCGTTTGATGCTGTAACTGCAGTAATTGTATTACCACCATCAAATTCAGTTGACTCGATAGCGCCACGCAATCCGCTATAAGTTATTTTTTTACTAGGAGCTGTAGCTGTTAAGCGATTATCAGAGTCACGTTTTAAGCGGTTTTGATCTAGCTGTATCCACAAGTAGCGTAAAGTGTCAGGTGAATTATTGGTATAACTCATTGTTTCGCTACCCGTTAAGGTTTGCGTTTTATCATCAAGTTGAATATTAATTTTATAATCAACTTGTTGTTGCCAATACTGGTGACCTGGTGCGCCTGATGCAGTTCTGTAAGTGTTGGGTGTTGGTAAAGATTCTTCTAATTGACGAAATTTATCGCTACTAATGGTGTTTTTCGCTATTGCGCTACCACTGGCAACAACAAATAAGCAAATTAACGCTGACTTGATTGAATATTTCATAGGCTTCCTGAATATTTTATAATATGGGCATGTTTAACCGTGTACTTATAGCATAAATAAGTTCACTGAGTTAAGGGGGAGGGTACTTCTTATGCGACCAATAGCTCTAAATATGAGTTTAATGGGGGTGTTAAAGTTATTATTACTCCTGAATAATAACGCTATTTACTGCAGCTTTGACAAGCACCATGCGCTTCAACAATTTGATGGCTAATGGTAAAGCCGGTTGCATCTGCCATCGAGCGTAAAGCTAAGTCTAAATTAGACGATTGAATTTCTTCAACATGTCCGCAACGGTCACAAATAAGTAATTGCACGGGATGATTACATTCACTGAAATGATGGCACATCACAAAAGCATTTATAGACTCAATCTTATGAACAAAGCCCTGCTTACCAAGGAAATCTAAAGCACGATAGATGGTTGCTGGTTTTGCTGCTGGGTCAATTAGCTTTAATTCGTCAAGCAAATCATAAGCACCAATAGCACCGCTATGTCCGGTTAATAGTTTAAATACTTGTTCGCGAGCCAAAGTAAATCGTGCACCACGCTTCTTGCAAGACTCTTTTGCTTGTATTAATAATTCTTCTGCATTCATTATGAGTTAGGTACTTGCATGATTGGGTTACTTTTTAGCAGTTTAACACAGAGATTTTGATGATGTAATATGCTTGAAAGGTTAATTACTTAACCTTTTAAATTAAAAGCGTGTTGTTGGCACTCTCAACGTTTACGAAAATGTAATGTAATATTTGATAGTTGGATAACAGCTAAGTACCAAGATAAAATTCACTTTACTGGTTTAGCAATTTTATCTTGCCCTCTTCGATACCTACGTGTCATCTTTAATCAATAAGAATAAATTTTTTACTATGGACTGAACATGCCTGAATTTGAATATTTAGATTTAACGCTCCAAAATAATGTCTTACATTTACAACTTGCACGCCCGAATAAGGCGAACGCGATGAATAAAAAAATGTGGTTTGAAATTGGTGACGCTTATCGTTGGATAAATAACCAAAACGATATTCATGTCGTGGTATTGAGTGGCAAGGGGAAACAATTTTCATCGGGCGCCGATATCAACTTTTTATTAGACGTTATGGCGTCAACACAAGATTGCCAAAATGATAAAACAGCGCACTTGAGGGCTGAAATCATTAATATGCAACAAGCATTTTCAGCGATTGTTGATTGTTCTGTTCCAACAATCGCAGCGGTCCATGGTGTATGTATCGGGGGGGCGGTTGATTTAATTTCGGCATGCGATATTCGTTTAGCGTCGATGCGGTCTTACTTTAGCATTTTGGAAACGCAATTAGGTATACCTGCAGATATGGGAACATTGCAACGCTTGCATTTTAATTTACCCGATGGCCGATTACGAGAATTAGCATACACTTCGGCTATTTTCTCAGGACGTCAGGCAAAAAAATGGGGCATGATTAATGATACCTATTTAACACGTAAGCGTTTAATGAAAGCTGCTTTCAGTTTAGCCAACCGCATTGCTTTATTACCTAATTATGCCGTAAAAGCGACAAAACGCAGTTTAAATGTAAATACCGATACTATTGTGGCTAATGGCTTAAGTGCAGTTGCCGACTTAAACGCAGAATTACTGCAGTCTCCACAAGCAATGTTGACAATGGAAGAGCTCAAACGAAAACTGAAAAAGTGATATAAAATTAAGTCATTTCAGTGAAATTATTTAAACGTTCTCCTCAATAAATATTTGTTGGCTTTAGCGCTATAGAGTTAATCTTTATATGTTACTAAAGAGTGTGCGTCGGGCACCTACACTTGCTCAGGAAGGCCCGAGAAGAGACTTTGGGAAAATAATCGTTAATTAAGCAGTATTGTCAGTAACGTTTGTCATCAAAGATTCATAAACTAACTCACTAAAAGCTATACCTTTTTCATTATTTAAGTCATAATGTCATTGACATATAACAAGGAATGTTAATGATGAATGTCAATGAATTTGATCGAATGAATACCCTCTCTGAAAAAATCCTCAGCTCAACCGCATCTGTCCATGAAATAGCAGAATTTACTGTATTACTTAACCTATGGAAAAGCTCTGAAAAATTCAATTTAGTTATTGATTTACCCCAATAAAGAATAGACGTTTCAATTGTAAATATATTGATCTTTAGGTATAAATGTCTCGCCTATTTAGGATGAATTATAACAAATGGATGTTTTTGAATGAATTATACTGCTTCTCTTTTTGTGAGCTTAATATCACTGGCTCTTTTAGCTTCTTGTGGTGGAGGCAGTGGTGAACGTTCAGAAAAAATAACGACACCGCAGCCTACTGTTCCAACACCACCTGTTGTCGACGCGATTTTTACAGAAGATAATGCCGGTGATATTGCCATCTGGAGTACGGTGTTAACCGAAGCGAGTATTAATGCCGCAGACATCATCGAACAGGAAATTATTTGGTTTCATCATGCACCTGAAAACATCTTAATTAGCTTATAGCACTTCCGTCGATTCCTGCGGCAAGCTATTGGTTTGTTGATAATGATGATAGATTATCTGTAGTCCTTCAATCAATGGACAGTATTTACCGAGTAAAGCTCTACTAATTTTACCGAGCGCTCAATTATAAAAAGGCATCAGCACAAAATATATAATTATTATGCTGATGTTTAATTGAAGCGATTGTCTTATTTACGCCCCGCGTTGAGTCAATAAATACTCGTCTTAAGATAAAGCAATAACGATTTTATGTTAGTAAAAAAACAATGCTAGAAAGCCCTTAAACACTAATTATTGATGAGAAATTACCGTGAATAAATTATTTATAATAGGCATGTTATTTGCCTTAAATGCATGCACATCAGAATCAAAAAATTCACTAGGTATAGCATCCAATCCTAATCCTAAACCTTATGTGTTGTTAATTTCACTGGATGGTTTTAGGTGGGATTATGTTGATAAATATCAGCCTACATTCTTGTCTCAATTTGCTAAAGAGTCTGCTCATTTAACATCATTACGTCCTACTTTCCCGACAAAAACCTTTCCTAACCATTTGAGTATTGTTACGGGGTCATACCCTGAGAATCATGGCATAGTGTCTAACCGTTTCTATGCTCGCGATTTAAATAAAACCTACAGCATAAGAGACTCGGAAGCGGTGACCAATCCCGACTTTTATTTACGTAAACCCTTGTGGATTATTGCGGAAGAACAAAATATGCGTACCGCTAACTATTTTTGGCCAAGCTCCGAAGCCGCTATTGCGGGTATTTATCCGTCTCATTTTAAAAAATATGATCACAACGCCTCACATCAAGAACGCATAGATGGTGTATTAAATTGGTATCAGCTTCCTTCAAGCGAACGGCCGCAATTAATAACCACTTATTTTCATGATATAGACAGTGCAGGGCATGGTTTTGGTCAAGATTCACCTGAGCTTATTGCCGCTATTAACCGTGTAGATAGCACCATTCGTGAAATGGTTGAAAAAGTACGAGCGTTAGATTTTGAAGTAAATATTATTATTGTCTCTGATCATGGTATGGCTGATTATCCTGCTAAAAATTATGAATATTTACCTAATTGGTTAAATGATGAATATAAAGTTTTGGCAACCAACCCTATTACACTTATATACGATGAGGGTAAGTCTACCCGCACATTAGCTCAAACTGTTGCACAATTAAATCAACAAGCTAAGCATTATAAATGTTATCAATACCAAGATATTCCAGCAAAATTTAACGCCTCAAAATCAAGTCGTATCGGTGATATAGCTTGTTTAACCGATAACGATTGGTCAATAGGTTTTACCGGAAAAACCAGTAAAGGAAATCATGGCTGGAGTCAGTTTGACACTACGGACATGGATGGAATATTCTATGCACAAGGGCCCGCATTTAAAAAAGCATATCAGTTAGATACAGCGGAAAACATAAATATTATGCCATTAATTGCAGACATTTTAGGCCTGGAAATCACCACACCAATTGATGGTAAATTAGCGATTATGAAACCGTTACTTAAATAAATATTATGCCAATAAGAATAGCAGACATTTTAGGCCTAGAAATCACCACACCAATTGATGGTAAATTAGCGATTATGAAACCGTTACTTAAATAAATATTTGCCAATAAGAGTTGCACACTAAAAGTAATACACCGGTGATTTATTCGCAGGAGTATTGCTTTACTTATCCTTAAGGTTTTACAAATAACTCGTTATGGTTAGGTAAACATAACGACTTGTCATTGAGTAAAGAAAGAGAGTTCACTTGAAACTAGTAATATATAGTTTAACGCTGCTATTAATATTGACCAGCCAGCTATCAATGGCTTTTGCCACTACGCCTTTTCAAATACCAAGAAGTAAAGTCGTTGAAATTAAAGATCCCGACAGTCAACGTGTTTACCCATTATTTATAAAGTTACCTAAATCTTATGCTAAAAATGATGATAAAACTTATCCCGTTATTTACTTAACCGATGCTTGGTATACTTTTCAGATTGTTTCTGGGGCAACCCGTTATCCAATGAATGCACAAAAAATGAAAGAAGCTATTATCGTTGGAATTTCATATGCTAAAGGGTCGAAGCGAGATGCTAGCAGAGTGCGAGACTATACCCCAACAATCAATAAATCCTGGCAACAAACAACAGGTGGTGCTCAACAGCATATGGCGTTTATCGAAGCTAGTGTTATCAATTATATCGATAAAAATTATCGAACGGATCGACAAGATAGAACCTTTGTCGGTAACTCGCTTGGCGGATTATTTGGTACATATATATTATTAACTAAACCGACATTATTTAATCATTACATACTCGGTAGTCCTTCTTATTGGTTTGATAATAAGGTTATTTTTACATTAGAAGAGGCGCATCGAAAGCGGCAGTTAACCATTAATGCTAATATTTTTATTGCTATTGGCGAGCGTGAATCAAAAGCATTAGACAGCAGCCATGACATGGTCAAAGATGCTGAAAATTTTTATGAAAAAATACTTAATTGGCAGCAAACTCATGTAAAAGCAAAAATTGTTATTATCCCAGAAGCCAATCATCAAACCGCTTTTCCTACGACGGTCATTCAAGGACTACATTGGATTTACAAAATATAACCTCATGCTAGTTTTGTATTTTTAGCCTAAAAAAAAGTCAAAAATAGTGTATATAATGGTAAATAATATACATTAAGTAAAATATTCTAATTAACGTTAAAAAAATAATTGCCAATTAATCGATATTGAGTTAAAAATGCGATTATCAGTGTATTTATATTTTAGTAGAGTTTATAAAATGGCTAATTTAGCAATATCAGCAGAAAGTTTTAAGGTAAATAGAAATTTTTACGATGATAGAAATTATCCGCGCGGCATAAAGCGTTCCGGTGACTTTAACTTGGCCGAGGCCGAGGCATTAGAAAAATATGGCGTTGCATTAATGGCACTTTCTTTAGGAAGCCGTCTGCCTGTTACCGAAGAAGAGCAACATTTTGTTGAAGTTTGTCGTGGTAATGCTGCTGTAAGCAATACCATCGAGAAGGCTTGGTTAAAATATCAAAACATAATTTTAACACCCAAGCAATTCCACACCTTATTTGGTCGAACTAAAGTTGAAACAGACGACGAACTTGAGTCAGATCCTGACGACCTAGATTAACCTTTTCTTGTTAATCTATTAGGCTATTTATGCAAGATACTTGCTATAACTTAGCCCCGATTTAGGTTCAAATTGACTAGGCGTTAATTCGCCAAATTATTAAGTGATGTTATTTAAAATTCACCCATCTTTATACCATAAAAATAGCTGAAAGCTATCGAGGCTTTCGGTGCTGTCACTTGGCATTATTTCTTTTGTTTAACATCGCTAAAGCCTTTATAATCAGCGAAATTTTCTGTTGTTGTTTCCAACAGCTACATTCGCTTTAAACTTAAAGGTTTTTTATAACTTTATGATTTCACATAAACTTTCCGTTGCACCCATGCTCGATTGGACTGATCGCCATTGCCGTTACTTCTATCGTGTTATGTCAAAGCACACCGTGCTATACACCGAAATGGTGACTACTGGCGCAATTATATTTGGTAAAGGTGATTATTTATCCTTTAACAAAGAAGAGCACCCTGTTGTACTGCAACTGGGGGGAAGTGATGTTAAAGCCATGACAGAGTGTGCAAAAATGGCTGGGCAGTATGGTTATGATGAAATTAACATTAATGTTGGCTGCCCATCTGATCGTGTCCAAAATGGTCGTTTTGGTGCTTGCTTAATGGCTGAACCTTCTTTGGTAGCTGACTGTGTCAATGAGATGCAAGCGGCAGCCAATATTCCGGTTACTGTTAAATCGCGTATCGGTATCGATGACCATGACAGTTATGAGTTTTTACATAATTTTGTTGATGTGGTCTCTCAGGCTGACTGTAAACATTTTATTATTCATGCACGTAAAGCTTGGTTAAGCGGTTTAAGCCCTAAGCAAAATAGGGAAGTTCCGCCCCTTGATTATGGTCGTGTTTATCAAATCAAAAAAGACTTTCCACAGTTACAAATTTCAATTAATGGCGGTATTAAAACCTATGATGAAGCCAATGAGCATTTAGCTCATATTGATGGTGTGATGATAGGCCGTGAAATTTATCAAAACCCTTACATGTTAGTTGAAGCAGATAACGCGATTTATCAAACAAACACGGATATTCTTTCTCGAGAGCAAATTGTTGCCGAGATGGCGCGCTATATTGATATTCATATTGCCAACGGCGGGCGTGCTTGGCATGTTGTTCGCCATATGCTTGGACTCTGCAATGGTTTAGCGGGTGCTAGGCAGTTTCGTCGTTATTTAAGTGAGCAATGCAGTGGTAATGAAGTTACCAGCCAAGTTCTTTTTGATGCGTTCGCACAAGTGACCCTTCCTGCAGGCGAGTAATTTTCTGTTTTGTGTACCGATTTTGGGAAATTGTATCCCTAAATCGGAATACTATTTATTTTGCCGTTTAGCGATAAAGATAATGTTATCGCTATAATTATTAATAATTGGCTTTTTTGACCACTTTTCTTTTATTTAGTCTTAAACTTTATTTTTATGATAAAAGCATAGATTAATTAATCCTATAAAATTCAATTGCTTAATTTTTTTTTGATCTCTGGCACAACCTTTGTAATAGATATTACGACTTAACTATTATAAAACTTGGAGAACAACATGAAAACGTTATTGATCACCACATTAACTACCGCTTTATTATCTTTTAACAGTTTTGCAGACAACACTACAGACATCAAAACTATCGCTAATCTGATGGTTAAAACAGGCATTGAACAACTCAATACAAAATTAACGAGTAGCGTAAAAGATAAAGTTCAGCCAGATATCACGATGTCAGCTTTAGCCAACAACAAATATTCCCAAATTTTAGTGGCTAAGCTTAGTAACAAAAAGGGTACTCAACAAAAGAATACCGTTCAAGCAGCGGATGAGTAAGGAATTGATTATGCCGAGCTTAGAGCTAATTTTTACGTTATTGATGTTACCTGCTGTATTTTTATTGGCAGCGTCTTTAGTGGTAAGCCTAGTAGAAAATAACCGTGAACAATCATCAGCCGAAAAACAAGCCGCAAGCTAAACGCAGGGAATTTGTTGTACCCTGCCAATTTATATTGTTTTTTCGACTGTACAACTATCGATTTATTCGTTATTTTTTAAGCCTTATTCAAAAATGAATGACGCTAACTATGCCTTCGACTTTTCAGCAAATAATATCGTGCCGTCAGCTGCATGATTTGCTTTTTTCTACACTCCATTTAACCGGAGACTCTGCAAAACCATTATCAAATATAATACTGCTTGATGCGAGTATCCCACCCGTTGGTAATATGCGCTCGCCAGAAAAACAATGGCCAGACTTTACGTTGCCTTATGCCAAGCGATTCGATTTAAATAAAAACTTTTCTGATTTATCAAATCCACTTCCCCACACTATGCCAAGTGCTGAACATTTTCAGCAGCAAGCGCGTGCGTTAGGGGTAATGACAGACAGTCAAATTGTTGTTTACGATGACCAAGGCTTATTTTCTGCAGCGCGTGCTTGGTATATGTTTAGAGCAATGGGACATGAAAATGTTGCCGTACTTGATGGCGGCTTACCCGCTTGGTTGGCATCAGGGTATCGTGTTTCATCAGCGACATCTTCCGTTACTAGCCGTGGTAACTTTATCGCTACATTTTGTAAAAAATACTTTTATAGCAGCCAAAATATAGAACGTAACCTTAACTCTCAAGAACACCTTATTGTTGATGCTAGGGCTAAAGAACGCTTTGAGGGCAAAGTTGCTGAGCCACGCGAAGGTATTCGTAGCGGTCATATACCCTCTTCTGTGAATTTACCCTTTAGTGATTTATCGCATGATGGCTGCTTGCTCGCCAAAAATATTTTAAAAGAAAAATTTAACGCTATTAATAGCGAAAATAAACCAATGGTGATGAGCTGTGGCTCTGGGGTAACCGCCTGTGTTTTAGCGTTAACCGCCGAAATGTGCGGTTATAAGCACGTAAAAGTTTATGACGGCTCATGGAGTGAGTGGGGCGCAGGTGATTATTTTCCGGTAGTGGTTACTCAATAATCCAACGCTCATTTTAATAAAATTCCACCATGTTATGGGTATAGTCAAATTAACTAATTAATTTGTGAATTTGACTATATTTTCGTCTGACATATTATGTCCTCTTTCTTTCTGTAATCGATGTCTTTATAAAATCCCTTAATAAACAGTAGTTTAATTTGTTTTGCTGAGTTGGCATGTCACTTGTAATAGAAAACACAGTAGCAAGTTAAGCATTAACATTTTGGTTAATACTTAATGAGTCATTAAATTAAAATACTAATAGCAGCGCATTTGCGCAGGAGAATGGATTATGGGCATGTTTTCACGTTTTACCGATATTATTAACGCTAACTTAAACAATATGTTAGATAAAGCTGAAGATCCTGAGAAAATGGTTAAATTGATCATTCAGGAAATGGAAGAAACCTTGGTTGAAGTACGCTCTACTGCAGCAAAAAATATAGCAGAAAAGAAAACCTTAATGCGTAAAATAGCATCACTAGAAGCTAGTATTAATAATTGGCAAGAAAAAGCCGCATTAGCCATTAATAAAGGGCGTGATGATCTTGCGAAGTCTGCGCTACATGAAAAGCAAAAATGTTCAGTACAAGTCAGTGAATTCCATGATGACTTAGCGCAGCTAGAGATTTTTTTGAGTGCAGTACAAGAAGACGGTCAACGTTTACAAGAAAAACTTCAAGAAGCTAAACGTAAGCAAGACGCTTTTGCATTACGCCAAGAGTCAGTTGAAGTACGTTTAAAAGTGCGTGAAAGAGCGATTGTCTACAACATAGATGAAGCCATTAATAAATTTGAACGCTACCAACAAAAAATTGACCGAGTAGAAGCTGAATTAGAGTCTTATGACTTTACCGAGAATAAAGATCTCGCCAGCCAGTTTCGTGATTTAGAAACAGATGAATCTATTGAACAAGAATTAACCGATTTAAAAAAGCAAGTTGTTAATGGCTAAGCGACAAAAAACTAGGGGGCATTACATGATACATCATAGTGGCTATTTCATAATGATCATGTGTCTTGCTCCCGTATTAACTTTTTTTGTTGGCGCAGGACTATTAACTTTTTTTACAAAACAGCGGTTAGAATTAAGGAATAAATGATGAGCTATCAACGTGAGTATTCAGTGAAAAAAACTTTAACAAAAGATGTTGCCCATAAAAAATTATCAGGCGTTTGTGCGGGCATCGCAAAATATTATGACTTACCAAGAATAGCTGTTCGTATTGCCGCTATTGCTGCTTTGCTTATATTTCCGTTAGCTAGCGGTGTTGCTTATGTGGTCGCGGCGATACTATTACCCACCAAGCATTAATGGGCAGTATTAACTTAAAGCGATAGCGAGTAAATAATATTTACCGATAGCTGTGCGTAAAACTAAGTAAGCAGGAGGAATTATGTCATTTTTTAAATCATTAACATTAGCAATTTTTGCAACCTTATTTTTAACCTATGCATTAGGAATAAGTTTTATAGAAATGTTTAATGTCGACCTTCATGTTGGTGATGAACTCATTGATCCTTTAAAAGCGATTAGTGTTTCAGCAATTATTATGGTTATTCTTGTCATGGTGGCATTTGCAATTGTTATGAGTGTGTTTGGTTCATTAATTTTTATCGGTATGATGATTTTTGGTGCGGCGGCCTTTGTGATGATTGGTATATTTTGGCCCGTTATTTTTATTGCTGTTGTTATTTGGTTAATGGCAGGGGACAAAAAACAAATCGCCTAAAGATGAAACCCCCGCAAATTTTGGCTGACTATTTCACCTTTAAGATTTATTTTTTTAAAAAAATTGCGCTAAAATATTTTTACATTGCTGCGTTTTTACTAAACGTTTAAATTCTTTAGCTTCGTTATCAATGACCTGTTGCATAGTCAATTGAGCATGTTGTTTCATCAATTTTCTACTGGTCATGACAGAATCATGAGGTAATTTAGCAATAGTATTAGCAATATCGCTAGCTATTTTTAGTAAATCTTCCGGGATGCATATTTGATTAATAAGACCGTAATCTAGTGCTTGTTCGGCAGTAAATTGCTTGCCAAGTACTAAAAGTTCAAACGCTTTGTTATGACCAATACGCAGGGGTAACAACAGGCTAGAGCCAGCTTCAGGTGATAGACCTAACTGAGTAAAGGGTAATTTAAATTTACTATTGTTTGCCGCTATGACCATGTCGCAATGTAACAACAAGGTAGTGCCAATACCTATTGCCGGGCCAGCAACTGCGGCAATAAGAGGTTTATCAAATATTGTCAGTGCTTGTACAAAATCTAATGCTACTAATTCATCATCTTGTGAGCATTGTAAAAAGTCATCCAAATCATTACCTGCACAAAAACAGTTTTCATCGCCTTGAATAAGTACACAGTGGATAGTTGAATTTTCGCTCGCATATTTTAGAGCAGCACATAAGTCGATATACATACTTTGATTAAGTGCATTTTTTTTATGTTTACGGTTAAGAGTCACGGTGAAAACATGATTGTTTTCTTGGCTAATAATTAAGTTATCCATTTTGCTCCAGCTTAGTTACAATGTTAAGGCAATAAAAATAATCTGTCTAAAAAAGGAAGTATAGCGAGAAATGAATAAAATATGTTTTATAGCCATTGTATTATCTTTTACGTTACTCAGTATCAATAGCGATGTTTTTGCTGTTGAACACGATAGTAATATTATTATTGACGGGCCTTATGTGAGAGCTAGCATACCTGGAACTAGTATCACTTCAGCTTATATGTCGATTGAAAATAAAAATGATGAGGCGCTAATTTTAACAGGAGTCAGTGGCTTGTTTTCCGATAGAATTGAAATTCATCAACACACCATGAGTGATGGTATGATGAAGATGCGTCAAGTTGAACAATTGACAATCGAAGGGAATAATAAAGTGGTATTGCAGCCTATGGGCTATCACTTAATGATATTTAACGTTAAAAAAGCCTTGTTACCTGAAGAGGAACTTTCATTAACATTGCACTTTAAGCAGCAAAAGGATCTTGTCGTAACCATTCCGGTGCGAAGTATTAAACAAGAAAACCCGGCTAAAAAACAACACCATTAGGAGCTCAACATGACGACTAATTTTTCAGGAAAAACTTTTGTCACCATTTTTTTTGCTATCATCCTCTCAGGCTATTTTCTCGGCGTTTATTGGAGCTTTGAACCTGAACAGCTTGATATTAGAGCTGAAGCAACGAAAGATGCAACGGCAGCTGGTATAAAACCTGTTGTCGGTTACACCACAACAACGGCACTTATTAGAGTAACCGAGACATTATTAAATAAACCTGGCGGTTATCTGTCAAATGATGCTTTGCCACCCTCAGTATTTTTAGACAATATCCCAGCTTGGGAGCTTGGTGCGCTTGAAATGTCGCGTGATATGGCGCTTGTTATGCGTCAGGAATTTAGCCGCTCTCAGTCACAATCGGTAGAAAATAAGCACTTAAAAGTTGCTCAGCCTCAATACAATATCGATCACAAAAGTTGGGCGATGCCAAGTGCAGAAAGTGAATACAATAAAGCAATTAACGAATTGTATGCCTATCGCAAAGCGTTAGGTGATGTTAACAGTCAAACAGCGCAATTTTATGCTCGCTCAGATAATTTACGTGACTGGATCCAAGAAGTGAATAAACGTTTAGGCAGCTACTCTCAACGATTAAGTGCAAGTGTTGGCCGTGAACAGTTAAATACCGACTTAGCTGGCGATAGCGTTGCCCAGCAATCAACATCTGCACAGTCAAGCGTTGTCTTAAAAACCAGCTGGTGGAAAATTGATAATGAATTTTATGAAGCACGTGGTGCGTGTTGGGCGTTACTTCACTTTTTACGCGCCGTAGAAATTGATTTTAATGATGTATTAGAGAAGAAAAATGCTAAAGTAAGCGTACAGCAAATTATTCGAGAATTAGAAGCAAGCCAAGAATCTATATGGAGTCCAATGATCCTTAATGGTGATGGCTTTGGTTTATTAGCTAATCATTCTTTAGTAATGGCAAATTATATTTCTCGTGCTAACGCAGCACTAATCGATTTAAATGACTTATTAAGTCAAGGATAATAAAGGGTTCAACATGAAAAAAACAGCATTAGCAGTACTTGTTACCGGGTTACTTTCAACATCAGCAATGGCTGATACTATTGCCGGACTTTATATTGGTGGCTCAATATGGAGTAATGAAGCAACAGGTACTTTTGGTGAACAAGCTGGCTTAGTTGATTTTAATTTAGAAGATAAAGAGCAAGGTTCATTTTATATCGCTCTAGAACATCCGATCCCTTTAATCCCCAATCTAATGATAGCCTCAACAACGTTAGATACTGATGGCGCAACAGTTTTGTCGCAGGATTTTGACTTTTCTGGTAAAACATTCGACGCTGGCACCGCTGTCGGTAGCACCTTCGATGTTAGTTATATTGACTATACGTTATATTATGAAATTTTTGATAACGGTCTTTTCTCTTTTGATATTGGTTTAACCGGTCGTGATTTTGATGGCGATATTACGGTTGCATCAGCTATTGGTGGTACATCAGTTGAAGGAACATTAGCCGTTACAGAAATCGTACCTATGCTTTATGTTTCAACGATTGTCGGCTTACCCGGCACGAGTTTTAATCTTTTTGCCAATGGTAATTTATTATCGATTGACGATCATACTATATACGACTACCAAGTCGGTTTGAGCTACGAGCTTATTGATAACTTAGCGGTTGATGTAAATTTAACACTTGGCTATAAAGCGGTTAAATTTGAACTTGAAGATTTAGATGACTTGTATACAAACATTGAATTTAAAGGTGCTTTTGCAGGTGTTGTTGTCCACTTTTAAGGCTTTAATTGGACCTGTTTCACAAAGCTGAACTTTTAAACTGATAAAGGCGCTAATTATAAAATTAGCGCCTTTTTTGTTGTGAAAAAAGAGTTTATGCCACTCATCTGTTAAATCCACTTAGTGACGTTATGGTAAATTTAGTATAAATAAGTTTCTACTATCCAATCAGTTACTTGCTAGAGATATTATAAATATATGTATTTATCCGTTATTATCCATTATTAAGCACGACGTTAACGTTTTTGTAACAAGTGGTTGCCTTATAAGCGTTTATTACTTTAACGTAACGTATGCTTTACTTTTTGTTTGTGTTTTTTAAGCTAAATGATTGCTTTATTGTTACATAAATGTAATAAATTACCGTAGAGCCTACGTTGTGGGTTAATAATAAAATGCTTCAGTACCCAAGTTGTGGGTTAATAATAAAAAATAGTTAGGGAATAGTATGAAATTTAATAAATCAATCATCGCCACATTTGTCGGTTCTGCACTAGCCACCACCGCACTAGGCGTGGTAGCTAATGACCGCATGCCAACTAAAAACTTTCCAATTGAGCAAGTTGTTGGCTCAAAATCAGGTACTAAAGTTGCAGCGTTAAATACACAGGTTGCCACGGCAAGTGGTATGCAAAACCAGTATGATGCAGAACTTGGTAAAACTACATTTCAGTGGGCAGGAAAAAATATTGCTGCTCCTGACTTAGGTGCTATTTCTGCAGAAAATCAGCTTGCTTTTGCTGCTGATTTTTATCTTAATAAATTAACGGGCAAATCAATAAAAAAATCTAAAATTTCTAAGCCTGTACTCGCTAATGTTCATGATTTAGGACGTGGCGCGAAAATAGCGAAATACAAACAAGAAATTGCTGGTGTTGAAGTATTCAATCGTGAATACAATATCATGATGGATGCTAAGTTTGGCTTAGTTGCTTCATCAGGTTATTTTGTTGATAAAACAGCGCCAGCGGCAATAAAAGATATGAGCTCAGCATTTGGTGACTCTGCTTTAGCTGTAAACTCAGCGTTCTCTGATATGGGTGGCGATGCGAACTCAGTTAAACTAGCGGCTAAAGATGCTAGTGGTAAATACCAAGAATTCTCAGTTACTAATTACGCCACTGATAAAGTTATCGTTGGTGAGCCAAGAACTAAAAAAGTCTTTTTTGAAGAGAAAGGTCAGCTTGTTGCTGCTCATTACGTAGAAATTGAAACTGCTGCCGTAGATTCTGTAGATTCAGAAACTTTCAGTTATGTGATTTCAGCAAATACAGGTAAAGTTTTATTTAAAAATAATCTAACTAGCCATGCAGCTGACTTTAATTACCGTGCTTATGCTGATGAAAATGCAAAACCTTGGGATAGCCCACACGGTAATGTTATGCCAGCTCCACAAGGTGCAGACATTTATGCTTACAGAACTTCAGAATACTTACCTGCTCCTTTAGTAACATTAAGCCATGGTCCAATAAGCACTATGGATCCATGGTTAGCCGATGACGCTACAGTAACTATGGGTAATAACGTATCGGCTTATGTTGATGTTATCGCGCCTAATGGTTTGAGTAACGGCGATTACATGGCAGAAGTCACCAGTACTAATACCTTTGATTACGAGTATGACATTGCTCAAAAAGAATATTCGGTGCATAACCGTAAAGCGGCTATTGTTAACCTGTTTTACATGAATAACTACTTACATGATGATTACTATGATCATGGTTTTGATGAAGTATCAGGTAATGCTCAGCTATCTAACTTCGAACGTGGTGGTGAAGAGGATGATGCTCTTGAGGTACAAGTTCAAGATTACTCAGGCTTTAATAATGCCAACATGTCTACACCAGCTGATGGTCGTTCTCCACAAATGCAAATGTATTTATGGGATGTTTCGGCACCAGTAAACGGTGTTGATCAGGGCGTTACAGTAACTACCCATGCTGACCTAGGTTTATTATCTCGCCTTGGTGCTCCTTTCTTTGGTCCTGAAGCTTTTGAAATCTCTGGTGATTTAGTACGTTATGTCGATGCAACTGCGCCAGTAAACGACGGTTGTGAAGCTCCAACAAACGGCACTGAATTAATGGGTAAAATTGCCGTTATTGACCGTGGGGCTTGTGGGTTTACCGTTAAGGTGGCTAATGCTCAAGCAGCAGGCGCTGTTGCCGTTATTATTGCCAACAACAAAGATGGTAATGCTGTTAATGGTATGGGCGGCACTGATGCCACGATTACTATTCCAAGCTTTATGATCACTCAAGATGAAGGGACAGAAATATACGCCTTGTTAGCGGCAGACGAAACTGTCTCTGTTGATATGTTCAAGAAAGAGTTACCTGCTAGATTTAAAGGTAGCGCATGGGACAACGGTATTGTGGCACACGAATGGGGTCACTATATTAGTAACCGTTTAGTGGGTAACAGTAACGGTTTAAGCAGTCAACAAGGGCGTGCTATGGGTGAGGGTTTTAGTGATTTCCATGCCTTATTACTATTGACTGAAGAAAAAGATGCCTTAATGGTAGGTAATGAAACACATGGTTTACCACATAGTGTAACTACTTATGTAGATAGTTATGTATTAGGTATTCGTCCATACCCTTATTCAACAAACGTAGAAATTAATCCATCTTCATTTGGTGATGTAGCTCTATACCCTGATCTAGTTCATTCTCCAGGCTCTGTATTTTCTAACATGCTGTGGGAATCTTACGTTGGTATGATCAACAGTGAGAGTCATACTTTTGCTGAAGCAAATAGTTTAATGAAAGACTACTTAATTGCTGGCTACAAAATGATGCCAATAGCACCAACATTTGTTGAAGCACGTGATGCAATATTAGCAGCAGCTTTTGCTAATGACCCTGCAGATCACAAAATAATACTTGCCGCATTTGCTAAGCGTGGCATGGGATTAGGCGCAGTTGCACCAAGTCGTTTTGATACACAGTTTAGCGGCGTAGTTGAGTCTGATAAAACTGAATTGTCAGCTTTCAATGTTAAAGGACAAGTATTAAATGCTAACTATCAGGGATTAACTTCTGGTTACTGTACTAGTGATAATGTGCTTGATAAAGGTGAAACAGGTACAGTTAGTTTTGTTATCGAAAACCGCGGTAGTGTTACTTATGAAAATATTGCAGCACAAGTCGAAGTCGTTGGCGACCAAGACATAACATTTGCTAACGATGGTATGATTACTTTTGCTAACTTAGGTGTTACCGGTTCATCAACCAGCGTACCACTTGAATTTACATTAAATGAAGTGGCAACTACTGATAGCATAGAGTTGAAAGTCACTTTCCCTGATCTTGATGAAAGTGTTGCTAGTGACTATTCATTTAGAACAACAGTTAACTATGATTTTGCTGATAGAGAATTAGTTGGAACGTCGCAATCTCAAGACATGAACACTATTTCTGCATTTAATGACTTTAAAGAAAACGTTATGATCGGTGGGGAGCAAGCTGTTGGTACTGGCGAGTTGCGTGCATGGGGCGGTGGTGATAACTACCTTTGGTTAAATAACAATGGTTATCCATCAGACGTTGCTTACGAAACTAAAGACATGCTTGTTGGCTTTGAAGCAACTGACTTCCAAATAACTTGGTATCAGTACTATGATCTTGAAGCAAATCCAGCAGATCCAGTAGATCCAGACCAAGACCCAACCGAACCTGCTGCACCATTAAATGGTTGGGATGGTGGTGTGGTAGAAGTTAGCATTAATGGTGATGAATGGATCGACGTAACTGAAGTTGGCGGTCGATTTGTTGTTGCTGGCTACACCGGTGTTATTATCGAAAATGCTGAATCAGCTCTTGCTGGACGTGCTGCCTTTACGGGGACTAATCAAGGTTATGAACGTGTAACCTTTGGCCAATCTTTAAACGGTAACCAAGTGAAATTCCGTTTCCGTATCGCTAGTGATACGAATACTGTTGCAGATGGTTGGTTAATTGACGATGTTACCGTTGATAGCATAACAACAAGTCTTTTCAGTGATGTAGTTGCAGGTGATAGTGTTGCTTGTGATAACCGTGCACCGATTGTAACAGCCGTTACTGATGTAGAGCGAATTGTTAGAGAAGGTATCTCTGTTAGCATGAGTGTTGAAGCTACAGATCCTAATGGTGATGCATTAACATACAGCTGGGAACAAACCTCTGGTCCAACAGTGACATTAGCGGGCTCAAACACAGCAGCTATATCTTTCACTTCTCCTAGTATTGAATCTGGTAGTGAAACACTAACATTTGTAGCAAGTGTTAATGATGGTACTGTCGATGCTACGCAGAGTTTCTCTGTAGTGGTTAATGATATGCCTAGTATGGTTCCAGCTAGGAAAGATTCTAGCGGTGGTTCAACTGGCTTATTAGCCTTCTTGCTATTACCTTTAGCGTTATTACGTCGCCGTAAAAAGTAAGTAGTAACAACAAGTAGTATCAACAAGTAAAAATAAAGCTGATTGGTCATTCAATCAGCTTTTTTTATAACTAAACGTTTATCACTTAATTATGACTGGAAATAAAAAAGGAAGTAAATATGCGTAACCTTAGTGTCATCGCCCTTAGTGTAACTTTTTTAATGGCTTGTTCAGATAAAAGAGAAGTCGTACAGCCACTAGAAAAAAAAACCAGCGATAAAGAAGCTGCTTCTTTAAAGCCAAACACATCAGATGCTACAACTAATGAAACACTTGCACGGGCCACTAGTAGCGGTTTAAGTGAAAGTAATGGAAGTTTAAAAAATAACAACGTTTTTAAAAAACTGACAAATTCAGAAAATAAATACTTAATGCTCAACGAACAGAAATTTGAATTACAAGCAGATAAGCTGACTAATGGCGCTAAAGTTGTTAATTTATTAATGTCAGAAACGGGCACGGTAAAGGGCACTTTTGTGGTTATCGTTAACAACTTAGCGAGCCTAACAAGCTATGAAAATACCGCAAATATTAATAAAATAGCTAAAAGTACCTATCGATTAACGCCAGGAGAGGGTGTCGATCTCTTAAGTTATTATAAATCACTTGTAGTAGCAAAACAGTTTGAGCGGGTAGAGATAGAAATAGATTACAGTGGTCAAGTGGGTCGCCCATTAGCAGAAGAGCGCTAAAAGGCGAACAGGTAGAATTAAGACGTTAAGTCTAAACTAGTGCTTGGGCTCATGAATAAAGTGTGCAAGTTTTGGTTCATCAAACTTATATGTTGTTAAACAATATTCACAAGTCATCGATACGCAACCTTGCTCTTCTATAATGCTTATCAATTCGCTTGGTGAAACTTGAGAAATAGCTGTTAAACATTTTTCCTCAGAACAACTGCATTGATAATTAACCGATTGAGGTTCAAATAAACGAACCTCTTCTTGATGATACAAGCGATACAATAAGTCTTCAGCGTCTAGCGAAAAAATCTCATCTGCTTTTATTGTATTGGTTAGTTGGCACAAGTGTCCGAAATCACTAAGCTGAGTTTCTTTGCTATCACTATCAGGAAGCAGTTGTATTAAGCTACCAGCAACTTGAGTATTATCAGCATTATTAAATAACCAAATTTTTGTGGGTATTTGTTCAGAAACTTCAAAGTAATGTGCTAAACAATCAGCTAAATTATCTTTATCTAGTGCAACAACTCCTTGGTAAGGTTCGCCTTTTTCAGGACGTATAGTAATAACCATCGTACCTTTACCTATTAGTTCTTTTAAACCTATACCAGCAGTTGGCTCAGCTAAACGAGCTATGCCACGCATATTTTGTTTATCGTCACCATTAACTGACATATAGCTAATGGGGCCATCGCCCTGTAATTGAACAGTAATTTCGCCCTCAAACTTTAAAGTAGCAGTAAGCAAGCAAGTGGCGGCAACTAATTCACCTAACAAGGCTTGCACGCCAGGAGGGTATTCATGCAAAGCGATAATTTCTTGATAAGCTTTAGTCAGTTGTACAAGCTCTCCACGAGCATGCTTACCATCAAATAAGTAGCGATTTAAAACATCAGTTTTAACAGTCACAGTTAGATCCTTTCTTTAAATTGTATTAATTGTCGACGTTGTTTCTTATCGGGTTTAGTATCACTAGCGGGGCTAAGTAAAGTGCCTTGTTTACGTGCTAAGGCATTTTTTTCACGAGTGGTAATACTGTTGGGTGTTTCTTGGTAAAGAGTTTGCGCAAAACTCGCATCTCGACGTTTATCTGCCAGCGCCACAACAATAATTTCTCGTTCTTCATAACTCTGGCGTAAGACAACTTTGTCTCCTAAAGCAACGACTTTACCCGACTTTGTTCGTTGACCATTATAGAACACTTTACCACCATCAATCATTTGTTTGGCAATGGCACGTGTTTTGTAAAAACGAGCAGCCCATAACCACTTATCGAGACGGGTTGAAGTGTTTTCAGTGAGAGGTGAATTATGTTTCATCTACTTACCATCTTCCTATAAATATATGTCGCGGCGAAAATATCATAATTGCTTATAATGTCTAGTCTTTTAACTAAGTGTATCGCTGAACTGGCAATATTAGTTTGCACATAACAGCACTAAATTGTTAATAAATATTTTAATCATCATCTTACCCTTGTTGATAATGTCTAGCTCAAGTACTATCACGGTATAATAATGAAAATTAATTTAAATTTCTATAAAGATAACCATGCAATTACCTTCAAATTTTTCTAGTGTAGTCGACTTCTCTTCACAATTACCTCAGCAAAAAATAGCTAAGGTGATCAGTGTATTTTTGTTAGCTTACATCGCGTATGTTTTTGCACAAATCACTTGGCTTGTTGCGCCAAGTGGTCAATATCATGCATCTTCGAATGTTAGCGTAAAAGTAGCAATACAGAACACTGAAAAAGCTGATATCAGTTTAACAAATTTAAAAACATTGAACTTATTTGGCTTATATACAGACAGTATAGATACAATTGAAACGGTTGAAGTGGAAAGTGCACCTCAAACACAGTTACGTTTAACGCTATCAGGGGCAGTAGCAAGTGATGACAAAACTACGTCTGCGGCGGTCATTGAAAACGCTGGTAAGCAAGACACCTATAGTCCTGGTGAAACCATTACCGGAACACGTGCCGTGCTCGATAGTGTCTTTCGTGACCGAGTGCTTTTAAAGCATGCCGGAAAACTTGAAACATTGATGCTTGATGGCTTTGATTACAATGAAAAAATACAACAAAACGTGGTAAATAAATCGGCAATATCTCCGGCTAAAACTCGAGAATTAAATAGTCGACTAACATCACCTAATGTTATTGATCAAAGAACAAATAAGATGTTGAGTAAAAGTGCAAAGTCATTTAAAGACGAAATTAATACCGACCCAAGTAAAATTACCGATTATTTAAAAATATCGCCAAAACGTAAAAGTGGCAAAATAGTAGGTTACAGATTGTTGCCGGGTAAAAACGCAGATTTTTTTCAAAATTCAGGGCTGAAATCTGGTGATATCGCGATTCAAATGAATGGTTATGATTTAACGGTGCCAAGCGAAGCCGCACAGGCACTTGCTGCATTAAAACAAGATAAAGAAGTATCACTATTAATCGATCGTAATGGTGAATTGAACGAAATATTATTTAGTATCGGTGGTTAATACCTTTACTGACCAAAATTGAGAATTAAGTTATGAAAAATTTTTCCTTGCGCAAGACTCTTCGCGCCCCTTGGTATAAAGGATTGTTAGCAACAGGTTTAACTGTTGTGATGATGAATACTTTATTATTTAGTGCTGATATACATGCGGCTAAGTACTCGCCAAACTTTAAAGGTACTGAAATTGACGAATTCATCAATATAGTCGGTAAAAACCTGAAAAAAACCATGATCGTTGACCCTAACGTTCGAGGTAAAGTGACATTACGTACCCAAGATCAACTTACCGAAAAACAATATTATCAAGTGTTCTTAAATGTGCTTGAAGTGTATGGTTTCTCTGCTGTTGAAATGGATAATAATGTTGTAAAAGTTATTCGTAATAAAGACGCTAAAACTTCATCAATACCGGTTGTTGGTAACGAAAACCCTGGTGTGGGTGATGAAATGGTGACTCGAGTTGTTGAAGTTAAAAATGTCACAGTACGTGAATTAACCCCTTTACTTCGTCAACTTTCAGATCAAGCCGGTGGCGGTAATGTGGTCAATTATGATCCCGCTAATGTCATCATGCTAACGGGCACTGCTGCGGTTGTTAATCGTTTAGTGAATATTATTGAGCGTGTCGACAAAGCTGGCGATCAAGACGTACAAATTATTAAACTGCAATATGCATCGGCGGCAGAAATGGTGCGTATTGTTGAAGCCATGCATAAATCTGATCAAGGAAAATCTGGCACGCCAACCTTCCTTATCCCTAAAATAGTTGCTGATGAGCGCACCAATAGTGTAATTGTTAGCGGCGAATCTCAAGCCCGTTCGCGTGTCGCTAAGTTAATTTCCCGCTTAGACAGTGAATTAGAAACCAATGGTAATACCCGTGTTTACTATTTGAAATACTCAAAAGCTGAAGACTTAGTCAAAGTACTTGAAGGGGTCAGTAAATCAATTGAAGCCGAAAACGCTGGCGCACAAACGAGTAAACAAAGCAGTAAAAAACGTAATGTCAGCATTGACGCTCATGAAGACACCAATACCTTGGTAATTACCGCTCAGCAAGACATGCTACGTTCACTTGAGGAAGTCATCCGCAAATTAGATGTTCGTCGTGCGCAAGTGCTTGTTGAAGCGATAATCGTCGAAGTTTTTGAAAGTGACGGTATTAGTTTAGGCGTGCAATGGTTCAGCGAAGATGGTGGTTTTACCCAGTTCAATAACGGTCCTGCGCCTATAAGTGCTGTAGCAGCGGCTGCTGAGGCAGCTCAATCAACACCAGGAACTAAAGGTTCTACGGTTACTTCTGAAAGTGGTGCCACAACGGTTAACCCTGATCAAGATGATATTAAAGGCGACTATTCATTAGCCGCAACCTTACTTGGCTCTGTAAGCGGTGGTATGTTTGGTATTATGAAAAATGGCTGGGGCGCAATCATACAAGCGGTGAGTAATGACACTAATTCCAATATCCTTGCTACGCCAAGTATCACTACACTCGATAATGAAGAAGCGCACTTTTTAGTTGGACAAGAAATTCCTATTCTTACTGGCTCTACTGCTGGTAGCAACAACGGCAATCCATTTCAAACTGTTGAACGCCAAGAAGTTGGTATAAAACTAACCGTTACCCCACAAGTGAATGAGGGCAGTGGTGTGCAGTTAACTATAGAGCAAGAAGTCTCTTCGGTGAGTGGCGCTACGGGGGTAGATATTTCTATCAACAAACGTGAAATTAAAACGGTAGTGATGGCCGATTCTGGCGCAACCGTGGTACTGGGTGGCTTGATTGATGAAGACGTTCAAGAAAGTGAACAAAAAGTACCTTTATTAGGTGACATACCTTTTATTGGGCACTTATTTAAATCAACAACAACCTCAACGCGTAAACGTAATTTAATGGTATTTATTCGCCCAACGATTATTCGTGATGGCAAGTTGATGAATGAAATTAGTAAAGAAAAGTATAACTATATTCGTGCGACTGAAATACGTAAGCAAGAAGAAGGTTTGTCATTAATGAGCGATGAAAAAATGCCATTATTACCTGAATGGAATGACCAACTGACTTTACCTCCTTCATTCGATGAATATATGAAAGAAAGTCAGTCTAAAGACTCTAGCTTATTACCGCCTGTCGTTAAAAGCGAGGGTGATGACTCATCAACTTCAGACCAAAAAGACCAATAATATGGCTGATATTGAAAAGAGAGAAGACATCGACAGCGTAGTGACTTTAAATGTTGCAGGTAATGGTCAAGAGGCAGAAGAAGTAAAAGTGCAGATCAGCCGTTTGCCTTTTAATTTTGCCAAACGTCATCATGTACTTATTAGTAAAAGTAACGACCAATACACCTTACATTGCTTAGCCAATGTTAACAGTGCGGCAGTATTAGAAGTGCGTAGGGTCTTAAAAAGCCCCTTTGCTATTGAATTTCATTCGTTAGATGAATTTGAACAGTTATTAACTATTTCATACCAACGAGATTCTTCAGAAGCTCAACAGATGATGGAAGATATTGGCAACGAAGTTGACTTGTATTCTCTCGCTGACGAGATGACAGAAACAGAAGATCTGCTAGAAAATGAAGATGATGCGCCAATCATCAAATTGATCAATGCGATGTTGAGTGAAGCAATAAAAGAAAATGCTTCTGATATTCATATTGAAACTTTTGAATTAGCGCTACAAATTCGTTTTCGTGTTGATGGCGTTTTACGTGAAGTATTAAAGCCTAATCGTAAACTTGCTTCATTATTAGTTTCTCGTATCAAGGTTATGGCAAAACTCGACATTGCTGAAAAACGCATACCACAAGATGGTCGTATTTCTTTGCGCATTGCCGGTCGTGCTGTTGATGTACGTGTTTCAACAATGCCAACGGGCCATGGTGAGCGTGTGGTACTTCGTTTACTTGATAAGAACTCGGTTCGTCTCGATTTAGAAGATTTAGGCATGACACTTGCCAACCGAATAAAGTTTTCAAAACTTATCGAAAAACCCCATGGTATTATTTTAGTTACGGGTCCTACGGGATCGGGTAAAAGTACCACGCTTTATGCGGGACTGAGCCAAATCGATTCGAAAGAGCGTAACGTTTTAACGGTTGAAGATCCCATCGAGTACGCCATTGAAGGTATTGGACAAACGCAAGTTAATACCAAAGTTGATATGACCTTTGCTCGCGGGTTACGGGCGATACTTCGCCAAGATCCCGATGTTGTTATGGTTGGTGAAATACGCGATTTAGAAACCGCTCAAATTGGCGTGCAAGCGAGTTTAACCGGTCACTTAGTGATGTCGACATTGCATACTAACAGTGCCGCTGGTGCCATTACTCGTATGGAAGATATGGGCGTAGAGTCATTTTTACTCTCATCGAGTCTCTTGGGGGTCTTAGCACAACGACTCGTGAGAACATTGTGCCCGCATTGTAAAGAAAGCCATTTACCTGATGGCCCAGAGCTTAAATTACTTGAGTTACCTCAAGACAACACTCAGCATATTTATCGCGCAGTTGGTTGTAGTGAATGTAGCCAAAAGGGCTACAAAGGCCGTATGGGTATTCATGAACTTATTGTTGTCGACGATAAAGTACGCGAGCTTATTCATAATGGTAAAGGTGAGCAGGCTATTGAAAAGTTTATTCGCCAAAATACGCCAAGCATACGCCGTGACGGCTTTGATAAAGTGTTGACCGGACAAACGACACTCGAAGAAGTTTTGCGTGTTACCAAAGAAGATTAACTAGAGTTTTATTATGGCAGCTTTTGATTATCAAGCAGTAAATAGCCGTGGTAAAACGGTAAAGGGTGTTATCGAAGGTGATACACCCAGACAAGCGCGTGGCTTATTACGTGACAAAGGCTTAATGCCCACTGAAGTAACGCCAAGCTTACAAAAAACTAAGCAAGCCGCGAATAAATCACGGTTTGGCGGACGAACAAAAGTATCTGTTGCTGAACTTGCTTTAATCACACGTCAGTTGGCAACATTAGTCGAGTCGGGTTTACCGATTGAAGAATCTTTGCTTGCCGTTGGCGAACAATGTGAAAAAAACAGCATGAAAAGTATGATCATGGCGGTACGAACAAAAGTAACCGAAGGTTATGGTTTAGCCGAGAGTATGGCCGAGTTTCCGCATGTCTTTAGTCACTTATACCGAGCAATGGTTGCGGCAGGTGAAAAATCCGGTTTCTTAGATACGGTTTTAAACCGCTTAGCCGATTACACCGAGCAACGGGAACACTTACGTTCACAAATCATTCAAGCGCTTATTTATCCCGTTATTATGACGGTCGTAGCCATAGGCGTTATCGCAATACTGTTAACGGCGGTAGTCCCTAAAATTGTTGGCCAGTTTGATCACATGGGCGCAAACTTACCTGCAACGACTCAGTTTTTAATTAGTACCAGTGATTTTTTAAGAGATAATGGTTTGTATATCCTTATTTTGATTGCCTTACTGATTGGTGGCTTTAATCATTTAATGAAAAAGGCCAGCTTCAAGTTTGCTTTTCATCGCAAGGTGATTAGTTTTCCAGGGCTGGGCAAAATTATTCGTGGTATTAATACCGCTCGGTTTGCTCGTACCTTAAGTATCTTAACCGCCAGTGCTGTTCCTTTGCTGGAAAGCATGAAAATATCAGGTGAAGTTTTAGAAAATTTATACATTAAGCAATGCGTTAAAGAGTCGGCCGATAAAGTGCGCGAAGGCGCGAGTTTACGAGTTTCTTTAGAGCAAACGAAATTATTTCCACCGATGATGCTTCATATGATTGCTAGTGGTGAAAAAAGTGGCAAGTTAGAACATATGCTTGGTCGATCAGCAGACAACCAAGACAGGGAGTTTGAAGCGTTGATGAATATATCGCTAAAAGCTTTTGAGCCCGCCTTGATGATCGCTATGGCAGGTATCGTTCTTTTTATAGTTATGGCTATTTTACAGCCAATTCTTCAGTTAAATACCTTAGTAGGAGGTTAATGTGCACAAAAAAATTCAACCAATGAAAGTGAAAAATAAACAACGTGGCTTTACTTTATTGGAAGTGATGGTTGTTATTGTTATTTTAGGTTTGTTAGGCAGTGTTGTTGTTCAAAACTTGATGGGCAATATGGATACCGCAAAACTTCAAAAATCAGTACAAGATATTAATGCATTAGAAACGTCGTTAAGTATGTACAAAATGGATAACTATAACTACCCAACGACTGAACAAGGCTTAGAAGCTTTAGTTGAAGAAACTGACGTTGAACCTTTACCGCGTCGTTTTCCAAACGGGGGTTATGTTAAACGTTTACCTGACGATCCTTGGGGCAACGCCTATCAACTATTAAATCCAGGCGAAAATGGTGATATTGATATTTTTACCATGGGACCCGACGGTGAACCTGGTACAGAAGACGATATTGGCAACTGGAACCTTGGCGACTACCAGTAGTTTTGGTGAACTCTTAATATGAAGCATTATTCCAAAAACAGCACAGTAGTTAACGGTTTCACTTTAATTGAAGTGATGTTGGTTATTGTGCTGGTGGGTTTAATGGTTTCGGTTGTTCAGTTTAGTGCTTCAGGTGATAAAGCCGAAGAAACACTTGAACTCTCGAGTAAACGTTTTGCTGGCGTTTTTAATATTGCTGCTGAATATGGCATGCTAAATAATATTGAATTAGGCTTAGTTATTGGCAAAAAAGGTTATCAGTTTTTAGGGTACGACGGCATAACGTGGTCGGATATCTCTGATAATGAATTATTCAGTCGCTATAAATTACCTGAAGGTGTTGAGTTGATTTTACAACTTGATGACTTGCCAATTGAAGA
The DNA here is from genome assembly GCF_014077345.1 of Colwellia sp. BRX8-4. Lineage (NCBI taxonomy): Bacteria > Pseudomonadati > Pseudomonadota > Gammaproteobacteria > Alteromonadales > Colwelliaceae > Colwellia > Colwellia sp. BRX8-4. The sequence goes on along the minus strand of NZ_JACGVS010000005.1, from coordinate 125,338 downwards.
ACCACAATTATTTGATACTGAAGTATTTAATGAGTTACAAGCGGCTAATAAAGAGAACGATTTAGATGAAGACGTAGGTAAAGATGATGACGGTAATAATATAGAAAAAAAAATACTTATTCCCCAAATTTACATACTCTCAGGCGGTGAAATAACACCGTTTAGTCTGCGTTTTCAATTCGTTAAAAATAATTATACCGAAGCAAAACTTTATTTTAAGGTGACCGGTTTATATACCACACCGATAACCGTTGAAGGGCCACTCTTTGATGATGAATAAGGTCAAACGGGTCATTAAAACGGCTTCATTAGGCTTCACTTTAATTGAAGTTATGTTAGCGATGGCTATTTTTTCAATCGCGGGTATTGCGTTGTTAAGTGCAGCAGACAATAACTTTAAAAATTTAAGTCATTTAGAAAATAAAGTATTAGCCAATTGGGTGGCCTCAAATCAATTAGTTGCGATGACATTAGATCCAACATGGCCACCAAAAAACAATAAAAAAGGCACCGTAAAAATGGCTGGCCAAGAATGGTTTTGGCTACAAAAAGTGCTTAAAACAGAAAATAAGAATATGCGTGCTATAACGATTGAAATTCGTAATAAAGAAGATGAAAAGTTAGCGATCACTAGTATGGTTACCTATATCTCAAAGAGTCAGCCGTAGTGAAGATTTGCTTGAATAAGCCAACGAATAATGGCTTTACCTTGTTAGAAGTTTTAATAGCTATCGCTATTTTTTCAATGATCAGCATGAGTAGTTTCACTATTTTTAATACGGTATTAAAAGGTAATGAGTCATCTAAAATTCGTACCGAACGCGTTAATGAATTACAGCGAGGCTTTTTACTTATCGAGCGTGATTTACTGCAAATTGCTAAACGCAGTATTCGATTAAATGGCGAAGCTCCCCAGCAAGATTTTTTATATACTGACAGCAATAGTTTTTCAAATGGCGAAAGTACCTTAGCTTTTGTTCGCAACGGATGGACAAATCCAGGTCTACTATTACCGCGTAGCAATATGCAATCAGTCGCTTATCAATTAAATGAGGGAACCTTTGAGCGACTTCATTTTAATTTTGTTGACGCTATCCAAGGGCAAGAGCCTAAAAGAAGAAAGTTAATCACCGAGATTGAAGCGCTAAATTTTGAGTTTTTTTATGACAAAAAATGGCAAAAACAAATTATAAATAAAAGTTTACCTCGAGCGATTGCTGTTGAGCTAATAACTAAAGATTATGGGCTTATAAGACGAGAATTTTTAGTGGCGGGTGATGATGTCTAAATTTAAAGCCTACGTATTGTGCTGTTCGTTATGGGAGGTCTAATGAAGAACTCTCAGTGCCGTACTGATATGAGTAAGTCGACCGCTAAAAAAGTGACCGGTGTGGCGTTAATTACTGTTTTGCTTATCGTCGCGTTAGCCGCCGTATTAGCCACACAGATGACTGCGCGCTTGCAGTTGCAGATGCAACGTACTAATAATGTTACGCTAAATCAGCAGGCTTATTGGTATGCGATGGGCGCAGAAGCGTTTGCAAAAAGAATATTAATCAATGTTTTTAAAGATGAAAAAGACGTAACGCATTTAGAACAAATTTGGGCTCAAGGCGAAACAAGTTATCCTGTTGACTTTGGACAAATTACCGGCGAAATTTTTGATATGCAAGCCTGTTTTAATTTAAATGCTTTAAGGCCTGATGATAATGCTACTCCTACGGGCACTCAAAGGCGTCCAATAGAAGACGCTTTCCAAAAATTAATTATGTCGCTTAATGTTGAAGGTGTTAGTCAGTTTGATGCTGAATACATGACCGATGCATTGGTTGACTGGCTTGATCAAAACAGCGCTATAGCTAGTGCTGGTGGTGCTGAAGATAATGATTACTCTGCAAAAGAGTTTCCTTATTTACCCGCTAATTATTATTTGGCCAGTATTACCGAACTACGCTTAATTGAACACTTTACTGTGCCGGTTATTAATAAATTAAAAGAGTATGCTTGCGTAATACCTAATAACAATCTCCATAAAATAAATGTAAACACCATAAGAAGCGACCAACCTGAATTGTTGGAGGCTTTTTTAGGTATTCCTTTAGCGGATGCAGAAAATGCCTTGGCTAGCCGAGAGGGTGCTGGTTTTAAAACACGAGATGAGTTTTTTAATTTAGCCGATATATCAAAACATACAAAAATAACCAATGATCAAAAAGAGCAGTTCGATGTTGTTAGCCATTATTTTAAACTAAAAAGTATCGCTAGTTTTAATGACAGCTACTTCGCGTTGAGCACTTTAATGAAAGTTGAAAGCAATAATAATATCTCCGTAGTGAGTCGTACCATAGGACGAGAGTAATGACCGAAAAGTTATATATCCGATTAGGTACTAACGCAAAAGACGTAGTGCACTGGGTAATATTTAGTGACGATCAAGAAGGCATCATTGCCAGTGGTGAACTCCCCAATGCCAATGCGTTAGAGCAATTAGCTGAGAAAGCCAAACAACGTGAAGTCATTACGTTTGTGCCAGCCAGTGATATCAGTTTGAAAAGTTTAACGGTACCCAGTAAATCTTCAAAAGCGATGCGCTTAGCTGTGCCGTATATGCTTGAAGATGAATTAGCACAAGATGTTGAAGAGTTATTTTTCGCTTATAGTGATATCAAAATTGTCGGTAGTGCGCACAATTGCTTTGTTGCAATTATCGAATCTGCTCAGTTGGCATTATGGCAAGGGTGGTTAAAAAGTGCGGATATTACCTGTAAAAAAATCATCCCAGATGTACTTGCAATGCCACTGGCTAATGAAGTGAATGTTGGTAGTGCAATTGTATTAGGTGAGCAAATACTGATACGCCAAGGACAATGGCAAGGGATCACCATAGACAGCAACACTTGGCCGTTAATTAGTCAGTCACTTAGTGGTACTCAAACAGTAGAGAAAATTAGCGGTGAGCAAAAATCAGTAGCGGACAATGATAGCAATAATGACGTACCCAACAGTTTCTCATTAAATGCTTATTCAATATTACCTGAAACCATCGCTAAACTGACCATCAATGCGATGCCAGAAGAGCTGCCTTTGGCGTTATTAGCCGCTACATATAATCATGAAAAAGCGGGTAAGTTCAATTTACTACAGGGTGACTTCAAAGTTAAAGAACAGCGCTCACCCGTGCTAAAAAGTTGGTTTTTGGCCGCAGGTATTGCCATGTTCGCTTTATTGCTTAATGTCGGTATTAAAGGTGCCGAATTAATACAGCTTCATAGTCAACAGGCTGAAATTGAACAGCAAATCATTAGTACCTATAAAAAGGTTTTTCCAAAAACTAAGCGAGTCCGAGTCTCAACTATTCGCTCCCAACTTAAGCAGAAACTCAAAGAAGTAGGAGGGGCTAGTGGAGAAAGTGGCTTTTTAGCTATCTTAACTCAAGTGCAACCAGCGTTAGCTTTAGTGCCTGAAATAAAACCCCAAACGTTGAAGTTTGATGGTAAGCGCAACGAGATCCGTATGCAGGCAATTGCCAGTGATTATCAGTATTTTGATAAGTTAAAAATCGCTCTTGAAGAGAGTAATCTGACGGTATCTATGGGCGCGCAAAATAATCAAGGTGATCAAATTTCTGGCTCATTTAGCATAACCAGTAATGATGATAATCAGCAATCAACAAACACAAGTAAGGGGCGATAATGAAAACGTGGTGGCAACAATTAAAAAGCTCTGAGCAACGACTCGTTGCTATGATGGGCTTTGTTGTAGTGCTGTTTTTATTTTACAGCGCAGTGTGGCAACCATTGGTTACTAATACTGATAAAACTCAACAAAAAATCATGCGCCAACAAGCGCTTTATACCTGGGTGCAAGAAAATACCCTGCGCTATCAACAGTCACAAAAAAGAGTGGCATCATCAGCCAGCAATGCCAGCCTTTCTAGTATTGTTAACAGCAGTGCCGGTCGTAATAATATTTCGATAGCTCGCTTGCAACCTCAAGGTGAAGACTTACAAGTATGGATTGATGAAGTCCCCTTTACACAGTTACTTAGTTGGCTTGAATTTTTAGCCAATAATGAAGGTTTATTAGTGAAAAGTATTGATTTAAGTAAAGCCGATCGCAACGGCGTTGTTAGAGTTCGTCGCTTACAATTAGGAAAAGGTTAATGAAAAAGTGGTTTGCTTACGGAGCAATGTTCTTTAGTTTATATTTGATTTTTTTAATTGCAACTATGCCTGCAGCTTGGGTGGTTAGCTTTATTAATTTACCAAAAAACAGCCAAGTATCTCAACTTTCTGGCACAGTGTGGCAAAGTTATGCAAAACAAGTCCGCATTGATAATGTCGACATTAACAACGTCAGTAGTGAGTTAAGTTTCCTCTCATTATTGATGCTTGACCCGACAATTAAGTTAACTTTTGGCGGTGCCTTAGTCAGTGGACCAGAAGGTAGGTTGACAGCAAGCCAATTGCTTAAGCAGATAAAAATTACAAATGTTGATATCACAGTAGCTGCGCAACAAATTACGGAAAAGCTTAATCTAGCTATCCCGATGCAAGCCCACAACCTTATTGAACTCAGTGTTGATGAATTTATACTCGGCAAGCCTGTATGTCAGCAAATGAAGGGCTTAATAAAATGGAACAAGGCAGCTATCACCGCATTATCAGAAAAAGCAAATTTAGGTACGTTATCTGCTGAGTTGGCTTGTGAAAAAGGGGCGCTTGCGTTTATCATTGCCCCTGAAAACGATCTTGGACTCACGTTTACCGCTTATCTGCATAATACCAATAGAGCTTCTGGAAATGGTTATTTAAAGCCAGGTGCTAACTTCCCTGAAAAATTAAAGCCACTGCTGTCCTTTATTGGCAAAGCTGATAACCAAGGGCGCTATCGATTGAATTTTTAAGCCATTTAATACGGTGATTAATCGTTACTTAGGCTAAACCTATTTCATCCTGGCTTTACGTCAGGATGAATAATAGCCATTACTTAATGGGATATTTCTTTATTTCATCAATTAATGTTCTAAAGTCTGATGTAGATGGGTAATCGTTAACAATATGTGGCGTTTTCTGACTATCTGGGTTTTCAACCGCTAATAAATGTTCAAAACCATAGCGTTGAGCCGATGCTAAAATATTGATACTATCATCAACAAACAAGGTGTTCTCTAGGCTAAAACCTTGTTTCTCTTGAAGACGTTGCCATAATAATTGTGATTCTTTGGTAACACCAAATTCATGCGTAGAATATAAAACATCAAAATATTTATCGAGTTGCGTGCGTTCAATCTTAAGCAACAAGCTATCTGGGTGAGCATTAGTAACCAGTATTATTTCTCGTCCACTCTCTCGTAGTGCCACCATAAAATCATGAGCATCATCGCGTAAGCTAATTAAGTGTTGTACTTCACGTTTTAATGCTTGAATCGGTAATTGGGTTTGTTCAGCCCAGTAGTCTAAACAGTACCAGTCAATGGTCCCAGCAACTCTTTCATAGTGGCTTGCTAAGTTTTCTTTTGCTTGCTCAAGTGAAATCTTTGCATGCTCACTGTAACGTAGTGGTAAATGATGGAGCCAGAAATGGTTGTCAAAATGTAAATCTAAAATCGTTCCATCCATATCTAAAAGTACGGTAGAAATTTTTGACCAATTAAGCATATTTTTTTTCCTAAGAGCGATTAATTATTAATTATATCTAAAGTTAACGTGCTATTCTAAAACTATATTATTAATATTTTACTCTTAGGTTTAGCTACCATGAGCAATAGTTTAACACTTCCCAAAGTCACTCAACGTAAGCAAGTTGCCAAGAGTCGCTTGTTTGCTATAGAACAAGTAGATCTCACCTTCAGTAACGGCGTAGAGCGAGAATATGAACGCATGCAAGGCTACGGTCGAGGCGCTGTATTAATTGTACCTATGTTAGACGATGAAACGTTTTTATTAGTACGCGAGTATTGTGCTGGCACCCATACATATGAGCTTGGCTTCCCGAAAGGACTTATTGATGAAGGCGAAAGTGCAGAGCATGCTGCTAATCGTGAGTTAAAAGAAGAAGTCGGCTATGGGGCGAATAAATTCACCCATGTGCATCGAGTCGCAACAGCACCGGCTTTTTTCTCTGCCTCAATGGAAATATTTCTTGCTGAAAGTTTATATGCAGAAAAACTCCCCGGTGATGAACCTGAAGAGCTAGAAGTTGTCTCATGGAAACTTGCCGACTATCATTCATTACTTGCCCAACCTGACTTTAATGAAGCAAGAAGCATAGCTGCTCTAATGCTGGTAAAAGATTTAGTTAAGAATATTTTAAAATAACACTCAAAAGAAAAAGTAAGTGAAGATTAATGAACAATGAAACGTTACTCGCCATCGCGATAGAAAGTGCAAAAAAAGCAGGCCTAGAAGTTACTAAGCATTACAAGTCGGGCAATTACACGTCAGAAATTAAAGAAGATAATAGCCCAGTTACTAGTGCTGACTATGCGGCTAACGATGTATTGATGCAAGAGCTGTCACGCTTGGCACCTGGCATTCCTATTATTTCTGAAGAAGTTGGTGCATTAGCGCTTAATCAAAGAAAAAATTGGTCACGATATTGGCTACTCGACCCTATTGATGGGACAGGTGAGTTTATTAAAGGCAGTGGCGATTTTGCTGTTAATGTCGCTTTGGTGGAAAATGGCTGGCCAAGTATTGGTGTTATTCACGCACCAGATCACCAACTCACCTACTATGGACAAAATAAGCTTGGCGCTTTTAAAGAAAGCCATACCGGTAGCCAGCAAATTCATGTCGCTAAATATGATGGCAAACGAAAAATCAAAGTGGCGGTAAGCCGTCGACAAGAGCTCAGCCTAATGGGGCAATACCTTAACAACGAAAACTTTGCTTTTGAATATGTGGCATTAGGCAGTTGCTCACTGAAAAACTGTCTAATTGCTGAAGGTGGTGCAGATTGTTACTTACGTATTGGTCCTACAGGTGAGTGGGATACAGGAGCGAGCCATTGTATTATCGAACAAGCAGGAGGCTCAATAATTGATAGTGAGTTTTTACCGTTAACTTATAATCAACGGGAAGGATTAATGAATCCTGACTTTATGACTTTAGGTGCGAGTAATATTCCGTGGCAAAGTATTGTGACCCCTCATCGAGCGCGACGCTCTTAATTTTTATTTTATTTTCAAAGGACCTATTATGCGTATTATATCTACTTTTATTTTAAGCCTTTCACTCCTGCTTACGGCACCAGCCTATAGTGCTTGGCAGTTGGACTCTAAAAATTCATCGTTAACTTTTGTGTCGATTAAAAAAGGCACTGTGGCTGAAAGTCATAGCTTTAAAGAATTTACGGGTGTTATCAACAATAGCGGCCTGGCAAATGTGACCATTGACCTAAGCAGTGTTGACACCAATATTGCGATACGTGATCAAAGAATGGCGGAGTTTCTCTTTGAAACAGCAACTTTTGCACAAGCGAGCTTTAGTGCGCAACTTAATCGTGTAGATATTGATGCGATAACTATCGGTTCAAGTCAGAAAATGTCACTTACGGGTAGCCTGAATTTACATGGTCACCAGCAAGAACTTACATTGAATGTTATGGTGGCTAAGCTATCAGCAAATCATATGTTAGTGAGCACCTTAAAGCCGGCTATCATTAAGGCCGAAGACTTTGCTTTAGTGGCAGGCATTAATAAATTAAAATCATTAGCAAATCTACCAAGCATTGCTTATGCCGTGCCGGTAAGTTTTGTATTAGCTTTCACTCAATAGCAAATGAGAAACGAACATCCATAGGGTGTTCGTTGTTATAAAATAACTATTGCGTTTGTTCTTGTTCGTTTTGTTGTTGTTCAAACTGATCAATGGGTAAAATATTTACCGTATCATGAAGCTCTGAATAAACTAAAAACGCACTACCATCAGCAAGTTGTATTTTTACTTGCGCCACTTTTTCGGACAAAGACACATCGTCCGCACCATATTCGGTACCTTCACGTAAAACAAACTCTCGAATAATACCTGTTAACGTATCGGGTTGTAGATCTTTGTAGGGGATTATCATAGGTAGCTCTCTAAAAAATTTGGAACACGATGTTCTAGCCAAAACTTTGGTCTTAAGGGATTATTACCATTGATAAAGCCAACATGCCCCCCTTTTTTACTGACCTCAAAACATATGTTACTGGGAATACTGCTAATATCACGGGTATTTTCATCACATAAGAAAGGGTCGTCATTTGAATGAATAATTAAGCAGGGTTGTTTAATTTTATCCAAAATAAAACGTCCACTCGCCTGATGATAATAATCTTCAGCGCTCTCAAAACCGTTAATAGGGGCTGTCACCAGTTGATCGAATTGCCAAATGGTCTTAATTTCATCGAGCTTATGGGCCAGTCTTTGCGATAGCGGAGCAGAGAGTAGATTACTGTCCATTTTATCCTTAATACTGTCTTTGAGCATGCCCACTAGATATTTCTGATATATACGCGAAAAGCCTTTGTTAATCCGCTTGCTACAACTGGCCAAATGTAAAGGGGCACAAATGATTGCAGCGGCTTGATAAGGATTATTAGGTTCTTTTGCTAAATAACGCGCTAGTACATTACCCCCTAAAGAAAAGCCAATAATTGTCATTGGAAGCTGTGGATATTTTTTCTTTAAAAATTGCGTTAAATAACTAATATCATCAGTATCGCCACTATGATACGAACGTGCTTTTCTATTGACTCGTCCACTACAGCCCCTAAAATGCATTAGCACTCCGATCCACTGTTTATCTTTAATAGCCGATAACATTCCTTTAGCATAATGACTGTTAACTGAACCTTCTAAACCATGAAGAACAACCACTAAAGGACGAGTTTCATTAGGTTTAGGTTTATCGGTCCATGCTAAATCAATAAAGTCGCCATCAGGTAACTCCACTGTTTCATTGCAAGTTTCTAGCTGTTTTCTAGATCTTAAAAATTTTGCAATAATAGTTTGGCAATGAGGATTGTGTAGCCACCAAGCTGGAGTGAATTGACTTTGAGTAAACATTTAAAGTTATAGTGGTCTGTTGTGGTTTATCAGTTTTATTATTGTATGTGAATTGAAAATAAATAGATATTTTTAGGCTAAAAAAAAGCTTACAAGGCTAAACGCCATCATAAACTTGTTGTCTTATATTCGTTGATTAATGAGTATACCTTTTCATCATTTTCTTCACGTGATTTGTTTTGACGCTCAATTACATTGAGCGTAGAGGAAGATTGATTAATAGATAAGTTAATAAGCACACCTCAGTATTTAAGATTAATTGTGCAGATAATGCATGACAATCAACATAGACAAGTGCTGTTAGTATAACAAAAAAAAATTATCCTTCGTTATTCAGATGAAAGTTGAGCTAAACCTTCTAAAATAGGGCAGTCAGGGTTATCGTCACCATCACATTGATCAGCTAGTTTTTGTAATATTGCTCTCATTTGCTCTAGCTCCAATATTTTTTCATTTATCTCCTGTAAATGACTCAACGCTAGTTGCTTCACGTGTCGACTTTCTCTATCAGTATTGAGCCAGAACTTGAGCAGTGACTGAATCTCAATCATGGAAAAACCTAAATTTCTCGAACGACGGATGAATCCCAATTGTTGTATGTGTGCTTGGTTATAAAGTCGATAACCTGCATCTGTGCGACTCGTTTTTTTTAATACGCCAATTTCTTCATAGTATCGGATCATTTTGGCCGATACCCCTGTTAAGTAGAGGCTTTACCTATGGTGACAAGTTTCGCCATGTTATTTCTCCTTAAGAGTCCAACGTTGCAATAACAATGCGTTACTGACGACAAATAAGCTACTAAATGCCATCGCAGCTCCGGCAATAATAGGGTCAAGATAACCAAAGGCTGCTAGTGGAATTCCCACAGCATTAAAGATAAATGCCCAAAACAGGTTTTGCTGTATTTTACGATAAGTTAGCCTTGCAATGATCAATGCCGTGGGGACTAGGCTTGGTTTACTGCGCATTAACGTGAAAGAAGCTGCGCTAACGGCAACATCAGTACCAGACGCCATTGCCATACCTAAATCTGCTTGGGCTAGCGCTGGCGCATCATTAATGCCATCACCAACCATAGCAACCTGATAACCTTGCTCTTGATATTGCAGAATATATTTTGCTTTATCTGCAGGCAACACCTCAGCTTTAAAATCGTCTAACTGTAATTCTGTCGCTACCGATGTTGCACTCGCTTGATTGTCACCAGTAAGCATAGCTACCTTTATACCTTGTTGTTGCAATAACTTCACAGCCTGCAGCGCATCAGGCTTCAATTTATCACTAAAACAAAACAGCCCAAGTAATGTGATCTTATCTTGCTGCTGACTAGCCAACCAAGAAACAGAAGCACCTGGTATTTTTATTTTTTCGGTTGGCAGTGTTACCCCTAACTCTTGCATCCAATGACTACTGCCCATCAAGACTAAATTGTCACCAATGTTGCCTTTGACACCATAACCCGCGACAACTTGAAATTCCGCGACAGGTATTGGTTGTGTTTCGCTGGCTAATGCTTTTTCAACCACAGCTTTGCCTAATGGGTGCTCACTATTTATTTGTAAGGAATAGGCCAGCTGCAATACTGCTTCTTCACTACCACTGATGACCCTCATCTCATTTACAACAGGTTTGCCTTGGGTCAAGGTGCCTGTTTTATCAAATACCACTAAATTTATTTCTTTTGCCTGCTCTAACGCCACTGCATCTTTAACCAATACGCCTAATCTGGCAGCGGTTCCTGTACCTGCCATTATGGCTGCTGGAGTTGCTAAACCAAGTGCACATGGACAGGCAATCACTAAAACGGCTACCGCATTGAGAATGCCATTGGTCCAGTCATCAAATACTAAACCCAACACCAATAAGGTGGTAAGTGCGACCAATAACACCACAGGAATGAATATACTACTGACTTTATCTACTATTGCTTGTACGGGAGCTTTTGCACCTTGGGCTTGCTCTACTAATTCAATGATTTTAGATAAAGTAGATTCGCTACCAACATTCGTGGCACGGATCTCCAAAATACCGTCCAAATTAAGTGAGCCACCCGTGACAACGTCACCTTCTTTTTTACTTAACGGAATTGATTCACCACTAATTAACGCCTCATCCAGATGACTCTGGCCCTGCAAAATTTCACCGTCAACAGGGATGCTTTCGCCCGGTATTACTTTAACTTTTTCTCCGGATTTTACTGATGAAGCGGCCACTTTTTGCCATTTACCTAAGCGCTGCACTGTTGCCTCAACAGGTTTCAAATTTTCCAATGCTCTAAGTGCATCAGTTGTTCGGCGTTTTGCTTTGTGTTCTAAATATTTACCCAGCAGAACCAAGGTTATTACTGCGCTACTACTTTCAAAATACAAGTGCGGCATGCCATGAGCGCTATTAAAGCTCCACCACAAATACAAAGATAGTCCGTAGGCTGCACTGGTACCTATGGAGACAAGAAGATCCATGTTGCCCATGCCAGCTTTTAATGCTCCCCAGCCTGCACGATAAAAGCGAGCGCCAAAATAGAACTGTACTGGCGTAGCTAATAGCCATTGCCAAACTGGCGGTAACATCCACTGTTGGGAAAACAACATGCCTAACATGGGTAACACCAGTGGCAAGGTAAGTAGGCCTGCTCCCAATACGGGCCACCAGGCTTTAGTATAAAAAGGCTGATGTTGGCTGGGCTTTTCTATCACGCTGTCATTGTTCAACGGGATAAAAAGGTAACCGGCTTGTGTCACGGCTTGGGCTAGTTGTTCATCCGTTACAAAGGATAAAGTTTTTACTTGTACGTGCTCGGTGGCTAAATTGACCGATGCATCGACCACACCGGTTACTTTTAACAATGCCTGTTCGACCCGCGTCACACAAGAGGAGCAACTCATCTTTCCAATACCAAATTGCTTTACCTTTACGGGCACTTGATAACCAGCCTCAATAACAGCGGTAATTAATTCACTATGACTGGCAGTGCCTTGAATAGTAGCCGTATCTGTAGCTAGGTTAACGGTAACATCTGTCACGCCAACCACTTTGTGTAAGGCCTTTTCAACACGACCGACACATGAAGCACAGGTCATACCGTCAATTTTGAATTGTGTAGTTGTATTCATAAGCTTCTCATCTTAATTGAATTGTAGAACTAAGTTGAGGTTAAAGCTTACCACGGTAGTAGGGTCAACTGTTTTAGTATAAAAAGTGTTATAAGTAACAATTTATAATTTAACGGTGAACACCGTATTTTAATGAGGAGTACAACAATCTTAATGACTGCTTTTTTAGATGAGCGATACCTGAGGTTAAATCTTTAATGTCTATATTCGTATCAAACAGTAAAATATACGCCTGCAAAATTTTAGGTTGCTAAAGACTCCTCTTTGGCAGCTATTGCCCTTAGGGTTATATTGTAGAAATTAACTACTTCAACGTTTAATTAAATTTTTTGAAAGATATTTTCGGTGCTTAAACGTAATAATTGCAGTTGCTGACTTTATTTAACGGTTTCCACCTTAATTTAGAAGGTTGCAACTTTAATCAACTTCTACAGGTTTTTACCTAATTATTTTCATTGATGTTTTTAAGAAAATAATAAACATAGAAAGCACCAATACCTAAAAGAATTGCTAATCCGCCAAAAGAATAAAGTACAACGGGATCATTAATAATCATATCGAAAAAGTTCATAATAGACTCCATAAAAATAATTGAGTTATAACAAAAATGGCTATAACGTAATGTTATAGCCATTTTAAATCGTGGGTTACTTTATGGTTGTGATATAGATCAATGAACCTTAAATTTATCCCTTAGATTATTGTCTTATTTTTTAGAGCTAAGGTTTTATTGTTTAGCTTTTAATGCTTCTTGTTCGATAATTTGTTGATAAAGTCGGTCAGCCTTTTCCCTTGCTTGAGCTATTTCTACATTGCTGAGTTTTAAGGAGTCCATATCGCGACTTTTTCCTGCATTTTGATAACCATTACTTGCGGAAATAATATTCCATATAAAAGACATCTCTACACTTTTCTCAACACCCAATCCTTCAAAATACATCAGTGCTAAATTAAACTGGGCTAGGGCGTAGTTTTGCTTTGCCGCAGTTTCATACCAACGTGCGGCTTTTGGATAGTCTTTATATGTACCCGTGCCATTGAAATACATAACACCAAGATTAAATTGTGCGGCAACGGAGTCTCTTATCGCTGCTCTTTCCATCAGTGCAAAAGCGGTTTTTAAATCTTTTTTAACGATGACTCCGTCAGAATACATCAGTGACAAACTAAATAGTGCGTCGGGGTGATTTTGTGAAGCGGCTAAGGACATTAATTCCAACGCTTTTTTGGGATCTTTTGTAACGCCGTAACCATTTAAATAAATAAGCGCCATTTGATACTGCGCAGGAGAATACTCCTGAGCAACTAAGGGTTCAAATTCATTTATAGCCGCTTTAAAAGCACCACGGTTTAATTCATAAATGCCTTGGTCAAGATCACCTTGATAAGCAAAGCTCGAAACACTGCTTACTATAGATAGACAAAAAAGGGCGAATATTGTTTTTTTCATAACGTTCTCATTATTTTAATCGTATGATTATTAAGTGTAGCAAGTAATATAATTTAATGATTAATTTTTACAGTGAAGCTTGCAACATAATTTCTTCAATTTGTTCTTCTAATTCGAGCCAATACATTTCATTTTCTTCAACATCTGCTTTGAGCTTAGCTTGTTGCTTAATGAGTACGGCTAAGCGTGCTTTATGTTCACTTTGATATATCTCACTTTCGGCTAATACTCCTTCAACTTCAGCTAATTCAGTTTGCAGCAGTTGCACTTTCTTCTCGTATTTATCGGCTTGTTTACGCAGTGGAGATGCTTTTTTACGTAATTCAGCTTGGTCTTTGCGTAATTGTTTTTTATCAACAACCTCAAGAGACTTTGCGGGTTTAGTATTTTTCAGTGTTTGTTTTTTGTCTTCATTAAGCCATTGTTGATAGTCATCAATATCACCAGAGAACTCGCTAACTTGACCATTGGCAACTAAGAAAAACTCATCAACACACGACTCTAATAAAAAGCGATCATGGGCAATCAAAATAATAGCCCCTTCAAAGTCTTGTAAAGCAAAGACAAGTGCTTGACGCATTTCTAAATCAAGATGGTTAGTGGGCTCATCGAGGAGAAGTAATTGTGGCTTTTCATTAACAATTAACGCCAATACCAGACGTGCTTTTTCTCCACCTGACATGGTACTTACCGGAGAAAGTGCTTGGTCGCCAGTAAAACCAAAGCTACCTAAAAAATTGCGCGCTTGTAGCTCTGTAGTCTCAGGTTTAGCACGAACAATATGATCAATCGCACTACTTGGCATATGTAATTGTTCAAGCTGATGTTGAGAGAAGTAACCAACAGTTAAGTCTTGGGCGCAATAACGCTCGCCTTTAATTAAGGCAATATCGCCGGCTAATGACTTTATTAATGTCGACTTACCCGCACCATTTCGTCCTAAAAGACCGATTCTACTACCGGGTACCAGCGTGAGACCGACATCACGTAAAATAATGGTTTCTGGATTATAGCCACAGGTTGTCTCTTTTAACGCTAATAACGGATAAGGCAATGTTTCCGGTGTTTTGAAACTGAAGGTAAATTGGCTATCAACATGTGCGGGTGCTAAGTCAGGTAATTTTTGTAAACGCTTTAAACGACTCTGTGCTTGTTTTGCTTTACTGGCTTTTGCTCTAAAGCGATCGACGAATGAGGTTAAGTGAGCAACTTCTTTTTGCTGTTTTTGAAATTGAGCATCTTGTTGTGCTAAATGTTCCGCGCGCTGACGCTCAAAGGCGCTATAATTACCCGAATATAATTTTGCTTGTTGATGTTCAATATGAAGAATTTGTTCAATAACGTCATCGAGAAAATCACGATCATGTGAAATAAGCACTAAAGTACCGGTAAAGCGTTTTAACCAACGCTGTAACCAAATTACCGCATCTAAATCTAGATGGTTAGTGGGTTCATCGAGTAAAAGTAAATCTGCGCGGCTAATTAACGCTTGAGCCAAGTTAAGACGCATGCGCCAACCACCAGAAAAATCCTTTACGGCATCACCTAGTTGTTCTTGTAAAAAACCTAAACCATGCAATAACTCGCTGGCACGGGCGGGTAAACTGTAGCCATTTATGGCGTCAATATGGTTGAGAATTAACGCTTCTTGGTTGCCATCATCATTTAATCGAGCTTTCTCAAGTTGTTGCTCAAGTTGACGAAACTCTTTATCTCCGTCCATCACATAATCTAAGGCTGATTGTTCGAGGGCGGGAGTTTCTTGTTTTACTGTCGCGACATCCCAGCCTGAAGGCATATTTACATCGCCCCTGTCGGGCTGTAACTCACCTAATAAGGCCGCAAATAAAGAAGATTTTCCACAGCCATTAGCGCCAACTAAGCCGACTTTGTGATTAGGATGAATAGTAAAGCTTGATGATTTTATGAGGTTTTTAGCGCCTCTATCTAAGCTTAAATCGGTGGCTATGATCATTGTGTATTATTACTCATTTTAATTCAGGCCGCTATTGTCCTTTTCCTATCGACAAGATTCAAGGTAAAATAATACAACTCGATTTTATTTGGATTGAAACACATGAAAAAAAGATTTATTGCTGGCGCTATTTGCCCGAAATGTAATGCTATGGACACCATGGGATTAACAAAAGAAAATAATGTTGAAAAAGTTACTTGTGTTAGCTGTGGGCATCAAATGTCACAGCCAGAAGAGCATGTCGTTAAAGAAATCCGTCCGCAAGAGCAAGTGATTGGTATTTTTAAGCAAGAATAAATCGTTATTTTACCAAGCTGAAATATTTCAGCTTGGTATTTATTTGAATGAAAGCTCAGGTTAAGAGTTAATAATGTGGTGGTGGCGGTTCGATATCTTGCGACTGATTTTGACCCGGATTATTATCTTGAACACGACTTGCGATTAACTTTAGCTGTGCCCTAATGTCTGAAATTTCTAATTGATGAACAGCAAGTTCATTATTCAACTGTTCAATAACATCGTCTTGAAAGGCATTACGAGATTGCAGCGCTTCAACATTTTCTTGTAATTCGATGATTTTTTTTTGTATTTCTGTTGTCATAATTTGGGGTACCTAACGCGACTTTCTTTGCCAAAGCTCAGCGTATCCTGATGAACTTTCGGTGATTATTTGGTTCTTTCCTCGAAAGGCGACACTATACACTACCGCGCCTGCAGCACGTATACTTTCTTTTGGCGTAACTCGCCAGCTGTCAAGCCGCTCTCCGGTTAGTATGCTCCATAGGCTAACTTTTCGAGTTGGGGCTCCTGTTAATAGTTGAGTACCATCATCAGAAAACCTTACTGAGCTAAATATTTCGTGACGGTTATAGTATTGAAGTTGGCTAATGCGTTTACCTGTTTTTAAATCCCATATGTTTGAAGATTTTTTACTGTCGGCAGTAAAAGCAAACCGACCTTTAGGGTCTAGAGCCACCATAGTAACGCGACTGGGATGATTAAATCGGTAAATAACCTGCCCACTTTCTGTATCCCATACATAAGCGACGTAATCATTGCCTCCTGAAATAGCGATACGGCCATTGGGGAGCATATCAACCGCATTAATTTTTTCTGTATGACCTAAGAACTCTAAGCGACGGCCATTGCTCATGGTAATGTGAACAACGGTGCCATTACTTTTACCGAGTAAAATAAAGTCACCATTATTAGACAAGGCAATATCACGAATCGTTGACTCACGTACTTTCCAATAACCTTCTGATTGCCCTGTTGCTATATTCCACAACGAAAACGCTTCTCGATTTGCGGTCAATGCATGGCTATTATTATTGGATATATCGGCTAACAGCACTAAATTATCGCTACTATCTTGCTGTTGTGACCAGCTGTATTTTAATGCATTCTCTTCTATGTCCCATAAACTTAAGCCATGATAAATAGAAGAGACAACACTGTATTTGCCATCATTAGAAATATTAGCTGCATAAGCACCATCTGTAGCATGCTGCCAACGCTGTACAGGCTTGTCCTCTGCAGGCTGGCAAGCACTGTTCCATAAGGAAAATAGACAGATGAAAAGCAGTGTTAGCTTGTTATTACACTTAATCACAATATTAATACTTTTTTCTTAGTTAATTTATCGTTAGTATAAGCCGCATTGTCTAACAATACATAATATTTAATCAATGGCTTAGGGGGACTTCCTCCAACTGAGTACTAGGTTACGTTAACGGAGAAAAAATGAAATTATTTAAGCCAACTATGTTAGCTATTGCACTTGTGTCAGTGTTTGGCTGTCAAGAAAGTGTAAAACCAACCGAAACAGCGCCTGTTTTAGAAACTGAAATGCAAAAACAAGCTTACAGTTTAGGTGCTTCAATTGGCATGTACATGCAAAAGAATCTTGATCAACATGAGAAGTTGGGTGTTCCACTTGACCAAGCATTAATTACTCGTGGTTTCATGGACAGTCTTGCTGGCAAATCAATCATTGAGAAAGAAGAGATCCAAGCACTATTAATGAGCCTTGATGAACAAATGAAAGCAAAGCAACTAGCAGCAGCAGACGCTGAATCTGAAGCGGCAATTGCTGAAGGCATGAAATTCTTAGAAGAAAATGCTAAGAAAGAAGGTGTACAAGTTACTGAATCAGGTATTCAATACCTTGTTGTAACTGAAGGTGAAGGTGATAAACCTAGCGCTACTGATACAGTAACGGTTCACTATAAAGGTACTTTCTTAAACGGTGAAACTTTTGATAGTTCATATGAACGCAATGAACCAGCAGTATTCCCTTTAAATCGTGTTATTAGCGGTTGGACAGAAGGCGTACAGTTAATGTCAGTGGGCTCAAAGTACACTTTTACTATTCCATCTGATTTAGCTTACGGAAAAAATGGCAACCCGCCACGTATTCCTGGTAACTCAGTATTACAGTTTGAAATTGAATTATTAGACATTCAAAAATCAGCTGAACCAGAAGAAATCACTCAGTAATATTATTACTTTAGTGTTAAAGGAGCCAATTGTGTAAGCAATTGGCTTTTTAATACATTTTAGAAAATCAAAATATAAACAATCATTTTTCACCCACCATAAATACCTTACTCACTTTCAAATATATAAGCATTATATGGCTAGCCTTTCGTCGACATATTCAGCTATAGCTAAACTAGAAGTTAAGCCGGGTGAGTCAATACCAAACAGATTCACTAATCCTTTCAAGCCATGCACTTTTTCACTTTGAATGACAAAATCTTTAAAACCATCATTCGGACCTTCTAATTTCGGACGAATACCCGAATAAGCAGGCTGTAATCTTTCGCTATCTAATGAAGGGTAATAGCGTTGAATCGCGGCAACAAATTTAGCTTTTAGAAGCGGAGAGACTTCATAATCAATATCATCTATGTACTGTGTGTCGGGACCAAATTTTAATTGTCCGCCAATATCTAATGAGGCGTGAATACCTAAACCATGCGCTTCAGGTAAGGGATAAATGAGTTGTGTAAAAGGACTTCTCCCTTGGTATGAAAAATAATGGCCTCGACAATAATAAAGCGTTGGAATATGTGACTTTTTTAAATCACTAATATTTTCGGCAACTTTATTACTGTGTAATCCCCCTGAATTAATTAAATAATCACAATGCAGCTGCATTATTTCATCTTGACTGTTTAAAGTAACAACAAAGCCATCATTATTGTTATCTGCCTTTATAAAGGTGGTTTTTCCAACAAACTGACCATTATTATGCTCAATTTCTGCCAGTAAAGCCTGCATATAACGATGACTATCAATAATGCCTGTTGAAGGGGAAAGTAAGGCAGCGGTGGCATGTAATGCTGGATTTGACTTGTTAAGCTCGTCTGCCGTTAACCAGACGAGATCATTAACATCATTAAGTGCTGCTTGTTTTATGGTTTTCGCTAAACATTGCTCTTCTTCCTCGCCGTGGGCAACCAGTAATTTTCCTAGGCGTTGATGAGGAATGCCTCGATCTTTACAATATTGATAAAGCTTCTCTTTTCCTTGCACGCATAGCTTAGCCTTTAAACTGTGCTGAGGATAATAAATGCCGGCATGAATAACTTCACTATTACGACTACTGGTTTCTTCACCAAAGCCAGCATTTTTATCAATAATGAGCACGTTATTGAGCTTATTGCTAAGTCTTGCCGCAATGGCTAAACCCACAACACCAGCGCCAATAATTATTGCGTCTACTTTTTCCATCATTTTATCTATTCTTTTAGCTTGAATTAAGTGTGGTCGCCCCTTATCTAAATTTCAAGAAAAAGAATGTCTTAAAATTTAGATAAGAGTGTGGGTAAAGGTTCAAAGAACTGACTTATTCTATTTTGGAATAAAAAAGCCTTTTCTATTCTTTTTATTATATGCAAAGTCAGTCTATTATTATTTTACTAAATTTAAATGGGCGAATTGACATTATGTTGCCAAACCAACAGAACTTACAAAAAACTATGCTAGATGCTGACCAACTTTCATCATTACAAAACGCTATTGGCAGTTACTCTCAGTTGCAGCTTGCATGGGCAAGTGGTTACTTAGCGGCTAAATCTGAAGGAGCATCGTTAAGCGTTAGCCCTACAGCTTCAGCTGTTGCAGCTCCTGCGCCTGTATTAACCATTTTATTTGGTTCTCAAACCGGAAATGCTAAAGGTGTTGCTAAAGCGTTAGCCGCACAAGCACAAGCAGAAGGTCTTACCGTCGACTTAAAAAGCATGAGTGACTTTAAGCCAAAAAGCATTAAAAATCTGACTCACCTATTAATTGTCGCCAGTACTAATGGCGAAGGTGAAGCACCCGATGATGCGATTGCTTTACATGAATACTTAGGCTCGAAAAAAGCGCCAAAGCTCGATGATTTACGCTATAGCGTTTTAGCCTTGGGCGACACTAGCTATGAGTTCTTTTGTCAAACGGGCAAAGACTTTGATGATTACTTAAGTAAGCTTGGTGCAAAACAGATTACCGCACGCGTTGACTGTGACGTTGATTACGAAGCTGAAGTAAAAGCATGGTCAGAGACTATTGTTAAAGATGTAAAAGCCTTGTTGGGTAATGAGATTGATAGCCATAATGTTGTGGTAATGCCAACACTTGGCGCGTCTAGCGAATATACTAAACAGGCGCCTTATGCTGCTGAGTTAAGTTTAAGCCAAAAGATCACCGGTCGTGATTCAGCAAAAGATGTTCGTCATATTGAAATCGATTTAGCCGATTCAGGTATCACCTATCAAGCCGGAGACGCTTTAGGTGTGTGGTTTGAAAATGACACCGAGTTAGTCGCCGAACTTATTGCAATACTTGGTTTGTCAGGTAATGAAAATATTGATGTTGGCGGTGAACGTTTATCACTGGAACAAGCATTAATTTCAACATTAGAAATTACTCAAACAGCGCCTAATTTTATTAGCTTTTGGGCGGATAAATCACAAGATAAAGCTTTGCTTACCTTGAGTGAAGATAAAAATGCTGCGCGTGAATATGCGGGTAACCATCAAATTATTGATGTAGTTAAAGCAGCTCCGGCGAAAGTAACAGCACAAGACTTTGTTGATGCGCTTAGAAAAATTACTCCACGTTTATATTCTATAGCCTCGAGCCAAGCTGAGGTTGAAGAAGAAGTACACTTAACGGTGGGCTTAGTTGAATACAGCGAAAATGATCAGTTAAGAAGTGGCGGTGCCTCAAGCTTTTTAGGTAAACGCTTAGCAGAAGGCGGCACAGTTAAGGTTTTCATTGAACACAACGATAACTTTCGCTTACCTGAAAATGGCGATACGCCTGTGATCATGATTGGCCCAGGTACTGGTATTGCTCCTTTTAGAGCCTTTATGCAAGAACGTGAAGCAAGCGAAGCAAGTGGTGATAACTGGCTGTTTTTTGGTGATCAAACCTTCACTCAAGATTTTTTATACCAAGTGGAATGGCAAGGCTATTTAAAATCAGGCTTGTTAACGCACCTTGATTTAGCCTTTTCTCGTGATCAAGCGGCAAAAATATATGTGCAAGACCGTTTACGTGAAAAAGCCAGTGAGATTTTTGCTTGGTTAGAACGTGGCGCACATTTATATATTTGTGGTGACATGAGCCGTATGGCAAAAGATGTTGAGCTTGCCTTGGTGGATATTATTGCTGAGCATGGCAAGTTGAGTACAGAACAAGCACAAGATTATTTAAAAGAATTGCGTAACGCCAAGCGTTTCCAAAAGGATGTTTACTAATGACTACAACAAATAAAGAAATCGTATTAACAGGTCCCGGACCGTTAATTGTAGAAGGTAAACAGGCTGATAACGAACGCTTAAAAGCAGATAGTAATTTTTTACGAGGGACAATTGTTGATGACTTAAAAGACCAAGTCACCGGTGGTTTCACTGCAGATAATTATCATATTATCAGAACTCATGGTATGTATCAGCAAGATGACCGTGATATTAGAACTGAGCGTAGTAAACAAAAATTAGAACCTTTGCATAATGTTATGTTACGAGCTCGTATGCCTGGCGGTATCATTAAACCAGAGCAGTGGTTGGCTATTGACAAATTTGCTCAAGAGAGCACTTCATATGGCAGTATTCGCTTAACAACACGTCAAACATTTCAATTTCATGGCGTGTTAAAGCCCAATATTAAATTAATGCACCAAACATTAAATAGTATTGGTATCGACTCAATTGCGACTGCTGGCGATGTTAACCGTAATGTTTTGTGTACTTCTAACCCTATTGAATCAGAACTTCATCAAGAAGCTTATGAATGGGCTATTAAAATTAGTGAACATTTACTGCCTAAAACACGTGCTTATGCAGAGATCTGGCTAGATGGCGAAAAGCTTGAAGGCCCTGAAGGTAAAGAGACACAAGAGCCTATTTTAGGCAGTAACTACTTACCACGAAAATTTAAAACGACTGTTGTTATTCCGCCACAAAATGATATTGACGTTCACGCTAATGATCTCAACTTTATCGCTATTGCTAAAGATGGAAAATTAGTTGGTTTTAACGTACTTGTTGGTGGTGGTTTAGCGATGACTCATGGCGATAAGTCAACGTATCCTCGCAAGGCTGACGATTTTGGCTATGTGTCTTTAGCACATACCTTAGATGTTGCGACCGCTGTTGTAACAACACAACGCGACTGGGGAAACCGAGTTAATCGTAAAAATGCTAAAACTAAGTACACACTTGACCGAGTGGGTGTAGAAACCTTTAAATCGGAAGTTGAGAAACGTGCCGGTATTACTTTTGAAACCTCTCGTCCATACGAGTTCACTGAACGTGGCGATCGTATTGGTTGGGTTGAAGGTTTTGACGGTAAGCACCATTTAGCCTTATTTATTGAAAATGGTCGCTTATTAGATAGCCCAGGTAAACCCCTTAAGTCAGGTGTTGCTGAATTAGCGAAAATACACAAAGGTGATTTTCGTATGACTGCTAACCAAAACTTAATTGTCGCGGGTGTAGCAACTGAAGATAAAGCACAAATTGAAAAAATTGCCCGTGAATATGGCTTAATGAACGACACGGTTTCAAAGCAACGTAAAGATTCTATGGCTTGTGTAGCATTTCCTACCTGTCCATTAGCTATGGCTGAAGCAGAACGCTATTTACCGGGTTTTGTTACCGACGTAGAAGGCATTTTAGCCAAACATGATATGAGTGATGAAAGTATTATTTTACGTGTGACTGGTTGTCCAAATGGCTGTGGTCGTGCGATGTTGGCAGAAATTGGTTTAGTGGGTAAAGGTCCAGGTAAATACAATATGCATTTAGGCGGCAACTTGGCAGGAACGCGAGTACCTAAAATGTATAAAGAAAACTTAAGCGAACAAGATATTCTTGATGAAATGGATATGCTAGTGGCTCGCTGGTCATCGGAAAGAAACAGCAATGAAGCGTTTGGTGATTTTACTATTCGTACCGGCATTATCGCAGAAGTGAAAAATAGTAAGCGAGATTTTCATGACTAAACCTATTATTAATAGTGCTGATATCGCTGCGGCAAAAGCACCGATTAATAACCGTTTTCCTGCGTCCTTACCTAAGCCTTGGCTTAACCAGTGGAACGAGCTATTAGAGCAGCAAACCGCGACTGAACGAGTTGAATGGTCGATGGAAAATTTACCATCGCAGTTCGTTTTGTCTTCTAGCTTTGGCATTCAATCTGCGGTTATGTTGCATATGTTGACGCAAGTCGATGCGAATATCCCGGTGATTGTTACCGACACTGGGCACTTGTTTCCTGAAACTTATCAGTTTATTGAACAGCTCAACGAACGTTTGAAATTGAATTTACACGTTTATAGCGCGACAGAAAGTGCGGCATGGCAACAAGCAAAATATGGCGAAGAATGGGCAAAAGATGAAACATCACTCAAAGCTTATAATCGCCGTAATAAAGTTGAGCCGTTAGAACGTGGTTTACATGAGCTCAATGCAGCAACATGGTTTTCTGGCGTGCGTCGTCAGCAATCAGAACATCGTGAAGGCTTGTCTGTAGTCAGTATTTTACGCGGTCGTTTTAAAGTACATCCTATTATTGATTGGAGTAATAAGGATGTACATGAATACCTAACTAAGCATAACTTGCCCTATCATCCTCTATGGGACCAAGGCTATGTATCGGTTGGCGACACACACAGTACACGGCCATTAACGTTAGGTATGAATGAAAGTGATACCCGCTTTTCTGGCATGGCCAGAGAATGTGGTCTACATACTGACGGTGACGGTATTTAAATAACGCCCAACTTAACGTTTACTATTAAGGACAAACATCTTAGATGCTTGTCCTTTTTTATGTTGGGTACTTTTTGTCGGGAAAAAAACTGCATTTCAGTATCTGTATTGGGATCTTGAAGTTTAGTAATGCGATCAGGTCGATAGTGACAGGGCTTGATGTGCACTCTTGTCGTCATGCTGAACTTGTTTCAGTATCTGTATTTTGGGGGTAAGTACAGATCCTGAAACAAGTTCAGGATGACGGGTTTATAGCAGAATGAAGGCTTATAGCAGGATAACATTGCTGGTAGCAGTATGAAGAGGCTTGCATCTTTATTGAGAGCTTGAAGTTTAGTGACACGATCTAGTCGATAGTGGTAGGGCTTGATGCCCACTCTTGTCGTCATGCTGAACTTGTTTCAGTATCTGTATTTTTTTTGGGGGGGAAGTACAGATCCTGAAACAAGTTCAGGATGACGGGAGGTATAGCAGAATGAAGGCTTTTAGCAGGATGGCGTTGCTGGTAGCAGTATGAATAGGCTTGTATCTGTATTGGGACCTTGAAGTTTAGTAACGCGATCAGGTCGATAGTGGTAGGGCTTGATGCCCACTCTTGTCGTCATGCTGAACTTGTTTCAGTATCTGTATTTTTTGGGGGGAAGTACAGATCCTGAAACAAGTTCAGGATGACGGGAGGTATAGCAGAATGAAGGCTTATAGCAGGATGGCATTGCTGGTAGCAGTATGAATAGGCTTGTATCTTTATTGGGATCTTGAAGTTTAGTGACACGATCTGGTCGATAGTGACAGGGCTTGATGTGAACTCTTGTCGTCATGCTGAACTTGTTTCAGTATCTGTATTTGGGGAGGAAGTACAGATCCTGAAACAAGTTCAGGATGACGGGGGTGGTAGCAGGATGACGGGGTTGGCAGTTATATGACGTTGCTTATAGCAGGATGACGGGGCTGTAGCAGTCAGAGGGGCTTGTATCAGTATCTACATTGGTGGCTCTCAAACCACCAATTCTTATCCTTATCCCTCTATAATTGAAAAATTTTCGCTTAATGCACTTTTTAAATGCTGTAAATAAACATCATCAATATTATCGCTGATCAGACGTGCTAGCTCGCTGCCTATTGGCGTAAATTTATAAAACTTCAGTACACAAGATGATTTTTTTGCGGTAAGCGTTAATGGCTTACCGTTAAAGTTAAAATGGAACGACTCTGACTTGTTCATTGGGCTAGACTCTGTCTCTTGAATAAAGACCAGATGATTATCAGCTAGAATTAATAAATCAGCATAGCTCAATGAAAATTGGTTGAAGGGTATATTCTGTTCTCTATTTTTATTAAAAAAGTTTAGTAAGCCAGGTGTCTGATAGGCTCCTGAAATAATACGTATATTTCTTTTTGTTTGTTCTGTCACCGCTAAACTACAGGCCTTTGCTAACAATTTCGCTTCCGTGATACTCATGGCACGAAAAACCTTGAGGGTTTTAGTGGAAAATGAACCGGGTTGTGATATTTCCCCTGCTAGTATTTTTGCCCACAAATTTTGCATGGTGGTATTACTGACATCTTCGGCGAGTTCGGTAAAGGTACTAAACCAATCAGCATCTGCTTTATGGGTAAACTCGGTAGCAGAACAGTAATTTACTGACTTTTTTATAATAGCTTCAAGATTCTCTTGTTTTCGTAATGCGGCAATCCGTGCTCTTTTTTGGGTTCTTTCTTCTAATGGCATCTGTTTTTCTGAAGAAATTAAGCCACCATCAAGTACAAAGTTTTTAGCCAAGGCAAGCAGTTGCATTTGGGAAGAAACACCGGCATTTTTTTTATTGCCGCTATTTTTAGCCGTAGATTCTGTTGTTTTTATTACTTCAGTGTTAACCGGTTCCTCAGCAATAACCAGCGGTGCAGTTGAGGGTTCGTTGATGTCTTTCATAAAAATTACCGTAACTAATATATTATTTTCATTACTATTTTTTCTAAGCATACGCTGGAAAATTAAAATCAGCAATATTCTCTTTATTCATCTAAACTTAACATAAATTAAGGAAGCAATTGAAATTATGAATATAATTGTAATTCTAGGTTGAATATTATTTAACTGACTCTTATTATGTAGTTTATTGGAAATATGATTCATAATAAAATTTGATGTGAAAAAAAACCTTAATCAGTAGTATTTTTCTGGTTAAATGAGGACGATAT
This sequence comes from Colwellia sp. BRX8-4, assembly GCF_014077345.1. Classification (NCBI taxonomy): domain Bacteria; kingdom Pseudomonadati; phylum Pseudomonadota; class Gammaproteobacteria; order Alteromonadales; family Colwelliaceae; genus Colwellia; species Colwellia sp. BRX8-4. The sequence continues at coordinate 99,275 of NZ_JACGVS010000005.1, read as the reverse complement.
GCAGGCTTCTGAAAATAATAATGACGACTTTTTATTTATTGATGATAGTGATGAAGATGAAATTCTAAATGATGGCAGTGCTGAAACGTGGAAGGTTCTTATTGTTGATGACGATCCCGAAATTCACTCTGTTACTCAGTTAGCACTCTCAGATCTCGTCGTCTTAGGTAAAAATCTAGAGTATATACATGCTTACTCTGGGCGTGACGCATGTCTGCTTATTGAAGAGCACGAGGACATCGTTTTGGTATTACTCGATGTTGTTATGGAAACGGATGATGCGGGCTTAAATGTTGTAAAACATATTCGAGAAACTTTATCTCGTCAAGATATACGTATTGTTTTGAGAACCGGTCAACCAGGCTATGCTCCTGAAGAAAGTGTTATCAAAGATTATGATATCAATGACTATAAAACCAAAACAGAGTTAACTCGTCGCAAGTTAGTGACTACCGTTTATGCCGCTATTCGTTCATATCAACAAATTCATTCGGTTAATCAAAACCGCTTGGGCCTCGAAAAAATAATTAGTGCTACTGCTGACTTACTTGAACTGCACAGTATTCATGAATATGCAGAAGGTGTGTTGTCGCAATTAATTAAGTTGAGTAAGAGTCATTGCAGTGTTTTTTGTGCGCGTGGGCAAGGTATTATTGAGGGTTCTGACGATTTAAGCTTACATATCTTAGGTCAAATCGGTCATGACGCCGAACTGATTAATCAAAAAATTTCCTGCTTCGACAGAGATTCAGCACAAGATCGCATGAGTAGCTGTTTCACTCAAAAACAAAATAATTATGGTAGTGACTTTGCGGTATTGTATTTAGCAAGCGGTGGTTATCGCGCGGTTATTTATCTTGAAGTTGAGCAAGAATTAACTGATATTCAAATACAGTTAATTGAAGTGTTTTTAGCCAATGTTGCCATCGGTTATGAAAATGTTCACCTTTTTCAAAAACTACGTAATGCTGCCTATCGTGATTGGCTGACTGAGCTGCCAAATCGTTTAGAGTTTGTTAATTTACTCGACAAATTTAGTCAATCAGAAGAACCCAATCTTGTTGCCGCTTTAATAGATATAAATCACTTTAGTGATATTAATGATGGCTTAGGACAAGATTTAGGTAATAAGCTGTTGCTCGCTGTTACAGAGCGCATGAAAGAATTAGGAAAACATTGTCAGCTTGCTCGAATGGGTGCCGATGTTTTTGGTGTTATTGGTCCGGCTGAAAGTGTAAACCCTGATAAATTAATGTCATTATTTCATCGTTCGTTTACCGCGGGAGAACAACTATTACCTGTCACGGCATGTTTTGGGCTGTGCTCAAAAAGTAGTGCCGGTTCGCAAGGGGTAAAGGTTCTTAATCAAATAAATATCGCCTTGAATTTAGCCAAGAAAAGTAATCACGAAAATTTTGTTTATTACAAAAAAGAAATGGAAGATGAAACACTTTGGCGTTTAGGTATGATCAGGCAATTACGTACTGATTTTGCAGATAATCGTTTAGAGCTTTGGTATCAGCCTCAGCTTAGCTTAATTACCGGCAAGGTTATTGGCGCTGAAGCATTATTACGCTGGCGAACCGCCGAAGGAAAATTTATTTCACCGGCTGTGTTTATTCCTCTAGCAGAATATTCAGGGTTGATTGTAGAAATTGGTGATTGGGTTATTAACCAAGCCTGTAAACAAATAAAGGTATTAGAGCAACAGAAATTCGATCATGTTGGTATTTCTGTTAATGTTTCTATTCCGCAATTTAAACGTGATAACTTCGTTGACAGCATTATTCAAGCGACGATTAATCATGATGTTAAACCAAGTAAGCTCGAATTAGAGATCACTGAAAATATTTTAATGGATGAGCCACAAGTTGTTATTGATGCATTAGTTAAGTTGAAAGCTGAAGGTATTAGCATCGCGCTTGATGACTTTGGTACGGGCTATTCATCAATGAGCTATTTACAACAACTACCGCTTGACCGTTTAAAGGTCGACCGTTCATTTATTACGGGTATTGCAGAGCCAGGGCAGTCATTGATTGCAGATACGATTATTAACCTCGGTAAGCAAATGAACTTAAAAGTTATTGCTGAAGGTATCGAAGAGGAAGAACAACAAGCGCATTTAATCGCTCAAGGGTGTGACGAAGTACAAGGTTTCTTTTATGCTAAACCTATGCCTGCTGATGAGTTTTTAACCTTCTTACGTAACAATAAGTAATAAATACTGATTGTTGCTAGCTTGAATAAATTAAAGCCGAGATATAATGTCTCGGCTTTTTTATTGGCTAATATAGTTAAGATGTTTCTTGGTATCTAAACTCGACGCCTTCCCTTGGATGGCATGGAATAAAGTGCGATAAAATCAAAGAACAACAAGCAAAGCCAGCACCAATATAAAAGACCCATGACGGGTTATAAATCCACACTAAACCAAGCAACGCCGGAATAACCACAGCGGCAATATGATTAATTGAAAAACTAACGCCAGCACTTGATGCTAAATCTTCAGGCTTGGCTATTTTTTGAAAGTAGGTTTTAATCGCAATAGCTAAAGCAAAAAATAAATGATCTATCACATATAAGCTTGCTGCGATCGTCGAGTTTTCGACAAAGCCATAGGCAATAAAAATAGTAATTAAACCGATATATTCAAATTTAAGCACCCGACGTTCACCAATAATGCCAATCAATTTACCTATTTTTGCTGCGAATAACCAATTAAAAACATAGTTTATTAAGAATAATGCACTGATATCAGCAACGCTATAACCAAATTTTTCTACCATTAAAAAACCCGCGAATACGGTAAATATTTGGCGGCGCGCACCACTAAAGAAAGTCAAAGCGTAGAACAACCAATAACGTTTACGTAGTATAAGGCTTTTTTCTTGTTCGACCTTAACGGGAAACTCTTTAAAAGAAAGTGCCAAACAAATAGTGAGTACTAGGCCGAGTGCACCAAATAAGGCATAAGTACTTTGATAAGACCACGAGAACTTTTCCATCATCAACCAAATACTGCTAAAAGCGAGTAGTGATGCCGCTGATTTTACCGATAATAGACGTCCTAAAAAATGGGCTGTTTTATCTTTATCAATCCATTGCATGGTTAACGATTGGTTCACGGTTTCAAAATAATGAAAGCCAATAGACATGATAACAGTGGTGAGATACAAACCTAAAACAGAAGGAAAAAATCCGGTCATTATTACCCCAATAGCGGTAACGGCTAATGAAATAATGGCTAATTTTTGTTCTTTAATAAACAGTAGTACATAAATAACGGTAAAGGCTAGAAATCCAGGTATTTCACGGAGACTTTGTAAAATGCCAATTTCTTTACCGGTAAAACTGGCTTTTTCTATAACAAAATTATTGAGTAAAACCATCCAAACGCTAAATATTAGCGGCATAATAAATGCCATGGCGAGCAATAAATTCTCTGGTTTGTTGAAGCGTTCTTTAATTGACATTATTTTCCAATATTTGAGGCTGTAAATGCAGTCTTAATTGAAACAAATTATTACAGTTCAGCAGTATGTGATTAAAATTTAAAGCTATATATTGTTACGCGGGCTATTTTACCTTTATTTGTTAGATAAAAGTAATGGCATCAACAGGGATTAATTTTTATGGAGCGTAATAAGTGATCAAAATCGATAACATCAGTCGAATTTATGGTGAAGGTGAAACTCAAGTCATAGCCTTAAATAATGTTTCTTTAACCATTGAAAACAATGAATTCGTTGCGATAATGGGCACTTCGGGCTCAGGAAAATCAACCTTAATGAGTATCTTAGGTTGTCTCGATACACCGACTTCTGGTGAATACTTATTATCTGGTGAGTCAATAAAAAATATTGATGACGAAAGCCTTTCTAAGATCCGCAATCGTAAAATAGGTTTTATCTTTCAAACCTTTCATTTACTACCTCGTTTAACTGCCCTTGATAATGTTATTTTACCACTACGTTACAGTAATGCCGATCAAGAAGACGCCAAAAAACGTGGTATGGAAATGCTTGATAAAGTAGGTTTATCTTCACGTTGGCACCATAAACCCTTTGAAATGTCTGGTGGGCAACGTCAACGTGTTGCTATTGCTCGGGCGCTAGTAAATCGTCCAGAAGTGATTTTTGCAGATGAACCGACCGGTAACTTAGATTCTAAAACCTCTTATGAAATTATGGATTTACTCTGTGAGTTACATAATCAAGGACAAACTATTGTTATGGTGACTCACGAAGAAGATATTGCTGCGTATGCTGACAGAATGATCCGCATGAAAGACGGTAATATCATTGAGGACCGATTATGTATCAAAAACTAATATTATCAATCGCTATACTTGCTGTTAGCGGCTTCTCCTTAGCCGAAGGTCAAACTCCCTTGATTTTATCCGGTCAAATTAAAGCCAGCGACAATCAAACGTTTTACTCACCTAAAACAGATAGTTGGAATGTTCAAGTGCAATGGTTGCTACCAGAAGGTGATATAGCTGAAGAAGGCGATCTAGTTGTCGTCTTTGACAGTGGCTCAATTCAAAGTCAAATAGAACAAGAAAAAGTAAGCTTGATCGCCGCGAATGAAGAGTTATTTCGTTTGACTAGTAGCGCTAAGCAATCACTTTTAGAAGCGACTTACGGACAAAAGAGAACGGCTTTATTGCTTGATAAAGCACGAATTGATGCCGGTATTGCTGTTGTTCATTTAAGTGAATATGATTATCAGAAAAACCAACTTCAGCTTGAAAAATCGGTTGTTGCTAATGCGAAATCACTCGAAAATTTAAAGCAAGTCAAGGTCGCTAATCAGGTTGCCGTGACTAAGCAAAAAATTACGATTGTAAAGCATCAGGATAAATTACAATACAATGAATACAAACTCAAGCAGATGAGTGGCTATGCTGAGCGAAGTGGTCCGGTACTTTATGGGATCCATCCTTGGAGTGGTGAAAAAGTATTTGTCGGTATGACGGCGCAACCTTCTTGGGAAATTGCAAAAATTCCTTCGGTAAATGGCTTATATATTGAAGCTTGGGTGCATGAAGTTGACTATAAAAATATGCGTGTGGATAGCGTTGTCGATTTTAAGCTAGATGCTTTTCCACAATATAACCTTGTGGCTACATTAACCGAAATATCGAGCCAACCCGAAGAACGTAAAGAATGGGGCAACGATGTTTATTATCGCGCTGTGTTTTCTTTTACGCTTGATGAAGCCTTAACGTTATTACCGGGCATGAGCGCTCAATTAGAATTTACAGGAGTAAGCCCAAGTGAATAAATATTTTGCAATCATGTTGTTAGTATTGCTTTGTGCTTGTGAAAAAGCACCTAGCGAAACCGTGAAGTTAGAACAAGTGCGTCTAATTGTTACCGCGAGTGGAGAATTAGAGTCAAAACAAACGGCAATGATAGCACCACCGTCAGTTTCTGGTATGTGGCAGTATCAAATTAAGCAGCTAACACCGGAGAATACCCGTGTAAAAAAAGGCGAAGTGATCGTCGCCTTTGACAGTAAAAAGGTGGTGGATAGGTTGGTTGATAAACAAGCTGACTTAGACCGGGCGCAAAAAGAATTAGAAAATAAGAAAATTAAGGAAGAAGAATCAGAGCAAGAACTTATTCTCAGTATTGCTGAAAAGCAAATGGAATATGAAAAAGCGGAGCGTAAAGCCGATATTATTGATAACAGTCGCGCTGAAAATGATCGTAAAAAGTCTGTGATTGATTTTACTATTGCCGAAAATGATTTGTTTCTTGCGAAAGAGCGACTGACTTTTCATAAAAACAATAAAGCACTTAATTTAAAGTTAGCTAAAGGAAAAGTAAACCGTTTAACCGCAGAGGTAAATGATTTTAAAAGTGACATTGAGCGTTTGAAAGTTAAAGCACCGATTGATGGTATGGTTATCTACCGAGCTAATTGGCAAGGAGAAAAACCAGCGGTGGGTGAGAGTATTCAATTTGGCCAACCGGTTGTTGAACTTGCTGTTATTGAACAGATGCAATTAAAAGCACAAATTGCTGAACCTGACAGTGGTAAAATCAAACTTAATCAAAAAGTTAAAATTATGATTGATGGTACTCAAGAAATTGTTTTACAAGGTAGTATTGTTGAACTAGGACGTGTTTTTCGTGATAAGTCATCACAAGATAAACGCCGTGTTTTCGATGCAATCATTGCTTTTGAACAACCTAAAGATACGGTGATACGTCCAGGCATGACGGCGCGTATTGAGGTTGTTACCGCCATGATTGATAACGCGTTAACTTTGCCATCGCAGGCGGTTAAGTTAGAAAATGGCCAAGGGAGTGTTCGAATCACCGGTCTTTTTTCGGATCATGAAGAAACCATTGAGGTTGCTCATATAGTCGGAGATAAAGTGGTCATTAAAAGTGGCCTATCACAAGGAGATATAGTGGCTTTATGAAATATTCACAACAATCAATAATGAAAAAATCTTTTATCGTTAGTTTATTATCTATTGCAATAACCGCTTGTTCTGGGCAAGAAAACGCTCCTTTGTTATATGAGGTGACCAAACAAGACTTTATCGTTAATGTCCCGGCAAAAGGCGAACTGTTTGCAGCAAAAGCCACGGTAATAAATGCGCCAATGAGTCGACAAGGACCACAAAACATTTCATGGTTAGCACCAGAATTTTCACACGTTAAAAAAGGTGATGTTATTGCCCGCTTTGACGGTGAAGCGATGGAAATTCAAAGTAAAGATAGACAAAGTGAATTGTCGATCACCGAACAAGAAATTATTGAAAAAACTGGCATGCTTACTCAAGCACTTAACTCAATTAACAAAGATATTGGCGTGGTAGGTCAAGAGAAAAATTTTGCAGAAAATTTTTCAATCAATGATGATCAAATACGTTCGAAATTAGACATCCTTGATTCATTACAAAACACCCAGTACTTAGGGTCTAAAGAAGAATATCTTTATTGGAAAAATGATAGTTTCAGTAGCAGTTCAGCGGGAGATATGGGCTTGCTGGAAATGAAGCAAGCGCAAAGCAAAAGTAAATTAAAACAGTTAAGTGAAGGCCTAGCAAAACTTGAAGTTAAAGCACCGCACGATGGCTTACTTGCTTATAAAGCTAATTGGCGTGGAGAAAAACCACGTGAAGGCCAGTCATTATGGCCGGGGCAAAAAATTGCCGAGTTACCTGATATCAGTAACATGAAAGTTAAGTTATTCGTTTTAGAAAGTGAGGCGGTAAATTTAGCCGTAGATAAATCGGTAATCTTCTTTTTAAATGCTTATGCGGATAAACCGTTTAAAGGAAAAGTTGAGACAGTTGCCCCGTTTCCTACCTCGATAAAGCGTGGTGATCCACAAAAATATTTTGAAGTTATTGTTATTTTAGCCGAGCAAAATAGTGAGCTATTTGTACCCGGAAGAAAGTTAGAAGCTAATATTGAAATTATCGCCACCCGCCAAAAAATTATTATTCCGTTGCAAAGTGTTTTTGTCGAAGCAAAGCAGACGTTTGTCTACTTGTATAAAAATGGCGACTACACTTCATTACCCGTTACCTTGGGGCAGGCGAGTTTAAGCCATGTTGAAGTTTTATCAGGGCTTAAAGTAGGTCAGAAAATAGCATTAACCGACAAGGAGCATAGTTAATGAAATATTTAGCGATTTTTTTGGATACTTTTTCCGAGCTTGCTCAACATAAGTTACGCACGTTGTTAACTTTACTCGGCATGATTTTTGGCGTTGGTGCGGTTATCGCGATGCTTAATATTGGTGAAGGTGCAGAAGCTGAAGCGATGAAAATGATCGACTCGATGGGCTTACATAATTTAATCATTGAAGGGAAAGTTTTTGAAGAAAAAGAACTACAAGAACAACGTAAACACTCTCCGGGTTTAAGTATCAGAGACGGTGAGATTAGTGCGCGTTCATTACCTTTTGTTACTGCCTTTAGCGCGCAAAAACTTATCGATACTTACAGTATTTTCAGTGGTGAAGGGAAAAGTGATGGTGAAGCAACAGGGGTGAGTGCTAGCTTTTTTGCATTGTCTAAATTCCATGTAGCACAAGGGCGTTTACTCAACGACAGTGACGATAAAAACTTTTCTCAGGTGGCACTGCTGGGTTCATCAACCGCCAAACAGCTCTTTCCAAAAGGCAATGCCATCGGTCAAAATATTAAAATTAATCATCTGTGGTTTAAGGTGGTTGGCGTATTACAAGCGCCATTTTTAAAGAAACAAGAGTTTCAAGGCATAAAGCTCGGTGGTGACCAACGTCAGGTCTTTATTCCATTAAAAACCGCAATACATAAATTTGCTAGTAAAAAGCTAGCGAGTGAAGTCACCAGTATTAAACTTAAGCTTGATGAGAGTGTTGATCCTATTAGTGCAGCGCAAGCCGTGAGTCACTTGCTTAATCGTCGTCATAATGAAGTCGATGATTATAACTTAGTTATTCCTGCCGCATTATTGGCCCAGCAAAAACAAACACAGCAAATATTTAATATTGTCATGTCATGTGTTGCCGGTATTTCTTTATTAGTGGGCGGAATTGGTATTATGAATATAATGCTTGCTACTGTATTAGAGCGCACCAAAGAAATTGGCTTGTTGCGTGCGGTTGGTGCAACACAAAAAGATATTCGCTTACAGTTTATTGCTGAGAGTTTTACTATTTCAATTATGGGTGGCATCTTGGGGGTGTTTTTTGGGATTATGCTCTCAGAGCTTATTGCACTTTATTCTGAATGGGCGGTGTCATGGTCAACAAGTGCCATTATTTTGTCTTTTAGTATTTGTGCTTTAGTCGGTTTAACCTTTGGTGTTTATCCAGCCATTAAAGCGTCCAAACTTGACCCTATTGATGCCTTACAAAGTGACTAGTTAAGATAACCTATTCCCCCGTTATTATAGCTTAAAGCGTCATTAGTATTTGATGACGCTTTGCTCTTTATTTTTATCTGAAGATTATCGCCGCTTTTTAGTCGATAGTGCTAAGCGGCGAATGTTAAATTTATTTTATCGATTTATTTATCTAGCACGGGCTTTTAGGATTAAGTTTAGTCTCTTGTGTCTATCGTCTTTTAGGCCCTATTAATCAGCTTATACCGCGAGCCATTCTTTCTGTCTTAGTTAAAAAACCATAGATTAATACACCTAATTAAAACACCTGTTTAAAAAATTTGCATTTATTTTTCTTTCAAGGCACACTCAATCGTCTATTATTATAAAAACTGATCAGTTAAATTATCATTTAATTGAGTTCAGACCCTATTTTTATCCCACTAAACGAGGAAACTAGGCATGTTATTTCAAGGTCAAAACCTTTCTGCCGAATTACTGAATGACGGCATTGTTGAATTTAAATTCGATGCACAAGGCTCAGTGAATAAGTTTGATCAGCAAACTTTTAAAGAATATATCGAAGTGGTTGCTGCTATTAACAATTGTGCAGATGCTAAAGGCGTACTTGTAACGTCTGGAAAATCTAACTTTATTGTTGGTGCAGACATCACTGAATTTTTAACAATGTTCAAACTTCCTGAAGCGGAACTTATCCCTTGGATAAAAGGCGGCTCAGACGTTTTTGATTCATTTGAAGACATTAAGCTACCAACAATTGTTGCACTTAATGGTTTTGCTTTAGGTGGCGGTTGTGAAATGAGCTTAGCTTGTGACTACCGTATTGCTGATACAACATGTTCGATAGGTTTACCTGAAGTTAAATTAGGCCTGATTCCTGGTTTCGGTGGCACAGTGCGCTTACCAAGAATTATTGGCGCTGATAATGCTGTTGAGTGGATGTCTACGGGTAAAGCGTTTAAGCCTGAACAAGCAATGGCTGTTGGTTTACTTGACGCGGTCGTTGCGCCAGAGCATTTACGCGAAGCCGCTATTAACATGCTTAAACAAGCAATGTCTGGTAAGTTAAATTGGCAAGCTAAACGTCAACAGAAACTTGAAGCGTTAAAGCTTAGCCCTGTTGAATCAATTATGACCTTTAATACCTGTAAAGGTATGATTGCCGCTAAAGCCGGTAAACATTACCCTGCACCTATGATGATGGTAAAAACTATCGAAGCTGCTGCTTTACTCGGTAGAACAGAAGCCATGCTTATTGAGAATACAAACTTTGCTAAGCTTGCTAAAACTGATGCGGCTACGGCGCAAATTGGTTTGTTTATGGCAGATCAAGTCGTTAAAGGCAAAGCAAAAAAAGCCGCTAAAATGGCGACTAAACAAGTGAATAAAGCCGCTGTGTTAGGCGCGGGTATTATGGGCGGTGGTATTGCTTATCAGTCTGCTTATAAAGGCACGCCAATCATTATGAAAGACATTAATGATGCAGCACTTGATTTAGGCTTAAATACTGCTGCTGGCATTTTAACCAAGCAAGTTGAACGCGGTCGTATGAATATTAAGACTATGGCTGGCGTGTTAAATAACATCACACCAACCCTTAGCTACGATAGTGTTAAAGATGTTGATATCGTGGTTGAAGCGGTAGTCGAAAACCCTAAAGTAAAAGGTATGGTCCTTGCTGAAGTAGAAAGCTTTCTTTCTGAAGATGCCATTTTAACCTCTAACACCTCAACGATTTCTATCGATTTGTTAGCGCAAAGTGTAAAACGTCCAGAAAACTTCTGTGGTATGCATTTCTTTAACCCGGTAAACAAAATGCCATTGGTTGAAGTTATTCGTGGTAAAGCAACTTCTGAAGAAACCGTTGCGGCTGTTGTTGCTTACGCGGCTAAAATGGGTAAATCACCGATTGTTGTTAACGATTGTCCTGGCTTTTATATTAACCGTGTTTTATTCCCATACTTTGCTGGCTTTAGCCAATTAATGCTTGAAGGTGTTGATTTTGCTGCTGTTGATAAAATCATGGAAAAACAATTTGGTTGGCCAATGGGCCCAGCATACTTACTTGATGTGGTGGGTGTTGATACCGCTGATCATTGTACGGGTGTTATGTCATCTGGCTTCCCAACGCGTATGGCAAAAATTGATAATGACCCAGTAAGCACTCTATACAGTAATAAACGTCTTGGTCAGAAAAATGGCAAAGGCTTTTATGATTACGGTCAAGACAAGCGTGGTCGTCCAACAAAAGTAGCTTCAGCTGATGCTTACGCATTGTTTGAAAGTACCTGTGCAGACAAAAAAGAATTTAGTAGTGAAGACATTATTGCTCGCTTAATGATCCCTATGGTCAATGAAGTGGTGCGTTGTTTAGAAGAAGGTGTTGTTGATACTGCCGCTGAAGCTGATATGGGCTTAATTTACGGTATTGGTTTTCCACCGTTTAGAGGTGGTGCAATTCGTTATTTAGAAACGTTAGGTTTAACTAACTTTATTGCCATGGCTGATAAGTATGCGCATTTAGGTGAAATTTATCAGGTAACTGATGGATTACGCGAAATGGCCAAATCAGGTAAATCTTATTTCAACACCGACGTAAAAACAGCATAAGCTAAGGAGAAGAACATGAAAGAAGTAGTCATTGTAGATTGTATTCGTACACCAATGGGACGCTCTAGAGCTGGCGTTTTTCGTAACGTTCGTGCTGAAGGTTTATCAGCGCATTTAATGCAGCAACTATTAGTGCGTAACCCTAATTTAGATCCTTCATTAATTGAAGACATTATCTGGGGCAACGTTAAGCAAACTAAAGAGCAAGGTTTTAACATTGCGCGTAATGCACAGTTGTTAACAGACATTCCAAAAACAGTTGGCGCGGTAACAGTTAACCGTTTATGTGGTTCATCAATGCAAGCTTTGCATGATGCAACAACTAACATCATGTGTGGCCAAGGTGATGTATTCATCGTCGGTGGTGTTGAGCACATGGGACATGTTCCTATGATGTATGATGTAGACTTTGATCCGGCCTTGAGTAAGTACATTTCTCGTGCGGCTGGCAATATGGGTTTAACCGCTGAGTTACTCGGTAAGCAGTTCGGTATTACCCGTGAACAACAAGACGCTTTTGCGGCACGTTCACACAGAAAAGCTTATGAAGCACAACTTGCTGGTCGTTGGGACAATGAAATTGTTGCCACTCAAGGACACGATGCAATGGGCGCGTTAACCTTAGTTGAACATGATGAAGTTATTCGTCCTGAAACAACGATTGAAACGCTTGCCGGTTTACGCCCAGTGTTTGATCCAGTTAACGGTACAGTAACAGCCGGTACTTCTTCAGCTTTGTCTGATGGTGCATCAGCAATGTTAGTGATGTCAGCTGATCGTGCAAAAGAGCTTGGTTTAACCCCTCGTGCGCGTATTCGTGGTATGGCAGTTGCAGGTTGTGATCCGTCTACTATGGGCTTTGGTCCTGTTCCAGCAACGAAAAAAGCATTGAAACGTGCAGGTTTATCTTTAGCTGATATCGAATTAGCTGAATTTAATGAAGCCTTTGCGGCGCAAGCCTTATCGTGTGTTAAATCTCTAGGCTTAGAAGACCGTGCTGAAGATATGATTAACTTAAACGGTGGCGCTATCGCCTTAGGTCATCCATTAGGGTGTTCTGGCTCGCGTATCACGGGTACTTTATTGAACCTAATGGAAGGTCAAGACGTCAGCATAGGTTTAGCGACTATGTGTATCGGTTTAGGACAAGGTATTGCAACGGTAATTGAACGCGTTTAATTGTAAAATTTAACGGCATATTATCAAGATAAAAAAAACTCACTTCGGTGAGTTTTTTTATGCCTGTTTTGAAGAGCATCTCGACAAAATCGTACTTTATCTGTGCTAATTACTCAGTGCATAAATTAATTGATTATAAAGGGAAGATACAGAAAATGATGGGGGACGATTGCTTACAATATTAACGAATTAACGGGACCATACTTGGTCAGAAACGATTAAAGTTGAGTTAGATATCTCAACGTATAGTCGTTGTTATCGGTTTTATGATGATCAACCCATTAAAATTATGCCTTTAGCTAAGGTATTAGCATATAAAAATTATCAGATAAATCAACAGAATATACTCAGGTTTATTCGAGTAAGAACAGGCTATTTAAAAATACCCTTTCAGGAAAAGACATAAGCTCGGTGACTGCTAATGTAGAACATTAACCGTTAGGTATTTTGAAGCTGATAGTAAGCGACGGTACATTCAAATAATGGGTCAACATGAAGATATGTTTTAAGATATGACATACCTATTTTTTTCATTACACCTATTGAAGCTAGATTGTTTTCGTCGGCAATGGCGCTAAATTTTTCGTATTCAGGATTCATGGCTAAAGCATTTTTAATATGTTGAGCCGCTTCACTGGCAAAACCTTTGCCCCATGATGTTTGAAAAAATCGCCAACCGAGCTCTAGGTTATTAAACTCAGGTAAGGCAGAGAAAAAATTCATCGGCCGCACAAGCACCCAGCCAATATATTGATCAGTTTCAGTGATATTAACTTGCCACAATCCCCAACCTTTAGTTGGACTTAGGTATTTTTTCATACGAGGCAATAACACATTTGTAATGGTCTCGCGAGACGACGGATTACCATCACTGATAAAACGCATCACTTCTGGGTCTTGGTCAAGTTGATACAATAACTCTGCATCGTCAGCAGACATTAATTTGTAGCTTAGTCGTGCAGAGTTATTGATTTTCATTTTTAAGCTAATGAATCTTGGAGAGGTGGAACAACTTGTTTTTTACGACTCAATACGCCGTCTAACCATACTTTACCGTCAACAAGTGGTTTGCCATAAGCTTTTTCTGTTAAATCAGCATTGTCGCTAATAACTAACATTTCAGAGCCTTCTTTCATAATGTCTGTCAGTAATAATAAAACCGTGTGTCGGCTACCTTCGGCTTTTAATTTTGCAATGTCAGCAAATAATTCAAGCTTCATATCATCAAAGATGGCGAGGTCAAGTACTTCCAACTGACCGATACCCACTAAGTTGCCATGCATGTTAAAGTCTTTAAAATCACGTAAAACTAGGTCACGTATAGGCGTACCTAATACGGCAGATTTCACCTCAAACATTTCCATACCCAAGGCTTTTGCGTCGCTAATGCCTGCAATTTCAGCTAATGCTTCAACACATTTTATATCAGCAGTGGTACAGGTGGGTGATTTAAAAATAACCGTATCAGACAAAATAGCGCACATCATTGCACCAGCAATATTTTTTGGAATTTCTACATCATAGAAATCGTACATCATTTTAATGATGGTATTGGTACAGCCAACAGGACGAACCCAAATTTCTAATGGGGTAGAGGTAGTAATATCGCCTAATTTATGATGATCAATAATACCTAATATTGTTGCTTCATCGATATCATCGGGTCCTTGAATACGGTCGGAATGGTCAACAATATAGATACCTTCGCCAGCAAAACTTGTTTTTAATTCAGGTTGCTCAAAACCAAACTTGTCTAAAATAAATAAAGTTTCTGGTGAAAGCTCCCCTAAACGGGCTGGGACGGTTTCTTCACCTAGCGTGGTTTTTAAATAGGAAAGGGCGATAGCTGAACAGATTGAATCTGAATCAGGTGTTTTGTGTCCAACAGCGTAATTAGGCATAAGTTTCTCGTATTAGCGTTTATATTGAGGCTATATTTTAAATTGGCGATATTTTAGCAAACAAACCATGGCGGTGAAAAGTTAAAGCTCACATTATCGGCACTAAATCATATCAATAGCACTAAGGCGCTTATTACTCTGCGATAACCGACTTAGTAGAATTGCGTTAATAAACCAACGCCAACAAATGTCACCACTAAAACAATAATAGGCAGTTTGACTATCCGTAATAAATAAAAACCAATAAGCACAGAAAATAAGTCAAATAGTGAACTAACAGCACTAGTAAAAATAGGGTGATAAAGCGCAGAAAATAATAGACCAACCACAGCGGCATTTACCGCCATAATCGCACCGGCGACTTTGGGCTTTGTTGCTAATGATTGCCAAGTACTTTCAAAGGTGAGTACCAATAAAAATCCAGGTAAAAATATTGCTAAGGTTGCGACTGTCGCTCCTATTAAAGGGGCTTGTGGAAATAGCTCTGCACCCAGAAAAGTCGCTAGGGTAAACATTGGGCCAGGAACTGCTTGCGCTGCGGCATAACCGGTAAGAAAAACATCGTTCGATAACGCTTCACCAATTGTTTGTTGTAATAGTGGCAAGACAACGTGTCCGCCACCAAAGACCATACTGCCCGCTTGAAAAAACTGATTGAATAAGACCATGATATCGGCTGTGTTAATCGGTGCTCCAACTACGGTTGCTAGTGGTAAAGCAAAGAGGATGATTAAGAACAACATCAATGGCAGTATTTTAAACTGTCTTGAGGTTAGAGCTGAAGGTTGGGTGACTTCAGTGGTAACTGATTTTAACGATGGATTAACAAAAAAACCAAAGCTTGCTGCGATAGTCAGTATGAAAATTTGCATCGTTAAACTCGGTAAAGTGATTAAAGCAATCGCTGTTATAACCGCAATAAGTCTGTGGGTGTAATTATTACAGAAACTTTTAAACATAGTTAAACAAGCGTCAGCCACTACCACCACAGCCAGTAATTTCAAACCACTTATAACATGAAAAACCCAAGGTTGTTCAGCACCGCTAATATTAGTGGCGAGTAAATAGATAAGAATAAATGACGGTAAGGTAAAACCGATAAATGCAGCAATGCCGCCAGGCAGTCCAGCTTGTCTCAATCCAATAGCAAAACCTAATTGACTAGAGCCAGGACCCGGTAAAAATTGGCTTAATGAGATTAAATTTGCATAACTTGTTTGATCTAACCACTTTAGTTTATCGACAAATGTTTTTTGGAAATAGCCAATATGTGCGGCAGGTCCACCAAAACTGATACAACCTAAAAAAAGAAAACGCCAAAATACTTCAAATAGTTTTTTCATAAAAATGTCGTTAAAAGCCAGTCAATTATATTAACTATTATATCGTAAAACTATGAAGGGAATATTAAATTTAACAGTAAAAAAACTCAATGAATGGAGCTTTTTTACCGACATAAGAAAAGTGTTAGTGACATGTAATAAGCTAAACAGGCTTCATCTTTGTTTTTAGAAACCTGTTAATTGGACTTCGACATGTTGATGCATGCTAATTTTCGATTATTTGTAATAAGCTAAACAGGCCTCTACTTCATTTTTCGAGCCCTGTTAATTGGACTTCGACATGTTGATGCATGCTAATTTTTGATTATTTGTAATAAGCTAAACAGGCTTCATCTTTGTTTTTAGAAACCTGTTAATTGGACTTATACACGTTGATACATGCTAATTTTCGATTATTTGTAATAAGCTAAACAGGCTTCTACTTCGTTTTTTGAGCCCATAATTACTTCGACACGCTGATGAATGCTGTTCGGCTCCATATCCATAATGCGTCCTTCACTGGTCATCGCCAGTCCACCCGCTTGTTCAATGAGAAAACTCATTGGATTCGCTTCATACATTAAGCGTAGCTTGTGTGGTTGTTGCGGGTTTTTACTATCTTGTGGATAAGTAAAAATACCACCACGTGTTAATACACGATGAATGTCACCAACCATAGCGGCAATCCAACGCATGTTGAAATTTTTGCCACGAGGGCCGGTATCACCTGCAAGTAAATCACTGATGTAATTCTGCATAGGCGCTTGCCAAAAACGTTGATTTGACATGTTAACAGCAAATTCTTGTGTGTCCGCAGGCACTTGAACATTACGTTCAACTAATAAAAAACCACCATGAGTACGGTCAAGTACATAAAAATGGGTACCGCTACCCGTAGTCATTACCAACATAGTTGACGGACCATATAAGACATAACCCGCACAAAGTTGTTTGTTACCCGCTTGCTTAAACATGTCTGGATCACTAGCATCCATATCACTTGGTGCTTGATGAATAGAGAAAATTGTGCCAATTAATGAGTTGATTTCGATATTAGAGCTGCCATCAAGTGGATCGAAAGAAACCAGATACTTGCCATTTTTTTCACCTGCAACAGAGCTATCTTCTTCTTCAGAAGAAATCGCTTTAACAAAGCCAGACTCTAATAAAATATCTTTAAGTAATTCATTTGCAACGACATCTAATTCTTTCTGAACTTCACCTTGAATATTTTCATCCAAAGTTGAACCCATCAAATCACTTAAGTGACCTTGGCTAACACGAAATGAAATTTCTTTAGTTGCCGCTAAAATCGTTTTGATCAGCGAAATTAAATCGAGTGGAACATTATCTTGACGTAAAGCTGGTGCTAGTCGTTGCATCGGGTTACCTAATTGATTTAGAGTAAGACTCTTAAAAATTGAGTCATAAAATTGTTGGTTATTTAATGTCGTAAAATAATAATAGCAGCTACATATTACATTATTTTACGATTAGAGGTGACGATGAAAGCTATCACCTCACCTGTAAGGCTAATGATAACAAAAATAATGGAATGACTTGAATATATATTTATAGAACCAAAAATCAAATAGGGAAAAACGATGAAACTGACGCTAGGTGTCTTTTTAATATTTATTTGTAGTACCTTTTCAATAGCCGCGCTCAGCGAAGAAATTCTTAGTTATAATGACTTTGTTAAAGATAAAGATCACCAGCAAGGCTATTTTTCTTTTTTTCATGATAAAAAAAAGGGCAATGTTTATTTAGAGATCCAGCAATTTGAACAAGACTTTTTATTTCAAAGCGGTTTACCTCAAGGAGTCGGTTCTAATGATATTGGACTTGATAGAGGCCAGTTAGGTGATACCCGTCTAGTACGCTTTGAAAAAGTAGGAGAGAAGGTCTTTCTCCGCCAACTTAATACTTATTATCGAGCGGATACTGAAAACAACTTAGAAAAAAAAGCCGTTAGCGAGGCATTTGCCAGCTCTATTATTTGGGGGTTTAAAGTTGCCAAAGAAAGTAAGGACGGTAAAAAAGTATTAATTGATTATACACCCTTTCTTTTATCTGATATTCATCAATTATCAAGTAAACTTAAACAACGTCAACAAGGTAACTTCAAAATTGATGAAAGCCGAAGTGGTATCTATATAAAACGCAGCAAGGCCTTTCCTAATAATACTGAGCTTGAAGCAACAGTGACTTACCAAGGAACCGATGCAGGTAAATACTTACGCTCAGTAACGCCAGACTCAACAGCTGTTACAGTGAACTTACATCATTCGCTGATTAAATTACCAGACGACAAATACCAAGCACGTGCTTTTCATCCTTACAGTGGCTTTTGGTCAAATAGTTATGCCGATTACGCCAGTGCTATCGACCAACCGTTAATTCAGCGTAATATTCCACGTCATCGCTTAAACAAAAAAGATAGAAATCTTGAGGTCAGCGAAGCGGTTGAACCTATTATTTATT
Source organism: Colwellia sp. BRX8-4 (assembly GCF_014077345.1). Classification (NCBI taxonomy): domain Bacteria; kingdom Pseudomonadati; phylum Pseudomonadota; class Gammaproteobacteria; order Alteromonadales; family Colwelliaceae; genus Colwellia; species Colwellia sp. BRX8-4. The sequence continues at coordinate 80,918 of NZ_JACGVS010000005.1, read as the reverse complement.
ATTTAGATGCCGGCGTACCTGAACCTATAAAAAGTGCTTTACTGGATGGCGCTCGTTGGTGGGACCAAGCATTTTCAGCCATCGGTTATAAAAATGCTTTTCAGGTAAAAATGTTACCAGCCGATGCAGACCCTATGGATGTTCGTTATAATGTTATTCAATGGGTACATCGAGCGACAAGAGGTTGGTCTTATGGTTCATCAGTGATAGACCCAAGAACAGGAGAAATATTAAAGGGGCATGTAACATTGGGCTCTCTACGTGTTCGTCAAGATTATCTCATTGCTTTGGGTTTAACATCTCCTTTTAAGTCATCTATAACAGACACTTCACCAATGAAAGAAATGGCTTTAGCACGCATTCGTCAATTGTCGGCTCATGAAGTTGGGCACACTTTAGGTATCGCGCATAATTTTGCCGCAAGTGCTAATAATCGCGCTTCAGTAATGGATTATCCTCACCCGTTAATTACCTTGAAAAATGGTGAAATTGATTTATCAAATGCCTACGCTACAGATATTGGTCGCTGGGACAAATCAGTTATTGCTTATGGTTATGCTGATATAACGGCTGATAAAGAAGCCGAGTACTTAGCGAAAGTTATAGCAAGCGCGCAACAAGCAGATTTGCTGTATATGTCAGACTCAGATGCGCGTTCTTCTTCAAGTGCACATAGTCGCGCACATTTGTGGGACAACGGAGTAGATGCCGCCGATGAGCTTAATAGAGTCTTAAAAATACGTGAAAAAGCGCTAACAGACTTTGGTTTAAATAGTATTCCTCTAGGGCGACCTTTGTCAGAAATTGAAGAGGTTTTGGTGCCCATCTATAATTTTCATCGTTTTCAAGTTACCGCCGCAGCAAAATTAATTTCAGGTATAGACTATCGCTATCAACTGCGAGAAGAAAATGTTCTAAAGCCATTGGAGGTAGTCTCAGGTAAACAGCAGCGAAAAGCGCTGCAGGTTTTATTAGCCACTCTAGATACAAAAATATTAACCTTGCCAGAACACATAGTGAAACTTATTCCACCAAAAGCTTATGGTTATTATCGTAATCGCGAAAGTTTTGCTGGTAATACGGGGCTTACTTTTGATCCGGTTTCTGCTGCGCAGGCTAGTGCTAAACACACGGTGTCTTTGCTTTTAAATGAACAACGTTTAGCACGTTTACAGCAACAGTCAGTAATGGATAAGCGTATTTTGAGTGTGCAAGAATTGATTAACGCTTTAATAGAACAGTCAATTAAAGTACCGGCTGAAAAGGGCTTGGCTTTGTTGGTTCAACAGCGGGTCAATCAACAAGTTATTGAGCATTTATTAGCACTTTGGCATAACAAAAATTTAGTAACAGAGGTGCGTGCAGAAGTTTATATGGCTTTACTTAATATAAATGAATGGTTAAATGATAATTATGACTCTAAAAAGTACAAGCGCTTAGCTGCTCAGTTTATGTTGTTAGCAGCGCAGATTACCCATAGTCTTGAGCAAGGAAAACTTGTTCATCCTGCTGCTAGTATCACTATGCCGCCGGGTTCACCTATTGGTAGTTAATTATTGAAGTGTGGGTGGCTTGAGTCTTAATAAAACCGCCCACACCTTTAAAATATTATTTTTATTTTTTTACTTTGACGGTAAATATTTATCAGGATTAGCTAATAATTCAATTAGCACCTCAACATTATTATTAAGCTGCTGCTTAGCACGTCCCGGAAATATTTCATCAAGTTTATCTAAACGGTCAAATTGAGTATGCCAAATATTTCCCCAGTTTTTCTCGGCTTTATTATCACAAGCTGTTGAAGTCTTTTTATCATAACAAGTCCACAATTTTTTTGCGGTTGATTGAGAGTAACCATCAAAGCCATTCTGGCCATTAATTGAAAAGTTGGTTGATTCTACATACGCAATAGGAATACCAGCACAGGCAAAACTAGCATGATCAGACCAAGAGCCAGTTACACCTTCAGGATAGCCTTCATAGTCAGGATGAATAACATACTTGTTTTGTTCGCCTAACACCTTAATTGATGCCTTGAGTAAGGCATTTCGCATAAAAGTGTCGCTGTTATAAGTTTCATTTTTACAATTATCATAAGCTTGTGTATGCGCACTATGTACATAAACCTTATCGCCACCTGCTATGGTGTCAAAATTAATCATCGCTGCGATATTATCTAATTTGTTATGGGTTAATAAGTCGTTGACGTAATAGTTTGAACCTTGCAAACCAATTTCTTCTGCGCCAAAGGCAATAAAGCGAATACTATAATTATTTGGCATTTTTGTGGTCAATGCTTGGGCTATCGCTAACATTGCCGCAACACCTGCGCCGTTATCTGTGGCGCCCATTGACCCCGTTTTCATTGCCGTTGAATCATAATGTGCGCCAAGTATGATGGTTGGCTTTGTTACGTCACCAAATTCAGCAATAATGTTCTTTGATTCACCGACCATTTTTCTACTGTTATAGGAAAAATTTTGCTCGGTAACTCGATAACCAAACTTTTCAAATTTAGTTTTAATATAGCGGGCTGTTTGCTGTTCTTTTATCGTTCCAGCTTCGCGAGCACCTATACCTTCGGTGGGTGAAACAAGTTCTTTAAGATAGGTATAAGCAGCAGTTTCATTGTTATCTTTTTTGGCTTGTTCGCTTGATAACGAGCAAGATGTTACGAGCAATAAAGAGCTAGAAAGCAAACAAGGTAGCACTGAGCGATGGAAATATTTCATATTACCCTTAAATTTTAAGACGAGATAAAGCGGATTATTTTAAGGTAATAGGATAATGGAGTCACTTGTTATTAACAACTACGCGCGATAATAAATGCGCAACAACTAACCTTATAAAGTACTTAGTTATAAATTAAGTCGATGAGCATTATATATAAGCTTTTATAATACTTTCGAGACTACCATCTATTTTTAATCGTTGAATGGCATCATTGATTTGGGGTAAAAGATATTTTAGCTCTTTTCTTAGTCTAATTTTTAAGTAACCATCAGAATGGACGGGGCCTAAAATAATGGGTACTGATAATATTTTTGCCCAATATTGTGCTGGTTTATCACCACTAATAGCAAAGGTGATCCTTTTTCTAAAAAGTGCTTTTATTAACTCTTTTTCTGAAGGGTAATCTAGGCGATTAAATAAATTATCATTGTGATAATAGTAACCTCGAACGGTACCTATATCTTGGTCGGTTAATTGTTGATCTTCCCCTAAGTTTTCAGGAATAACGGTACCGGCCAAATAGATAATATGCTCTTTAATTGGGATCACGCTATCGCTAAAGACATAGTCGTCAGACTGTTGCTCTTTAGATAACCAATCAGGATTAATTAAATCAAAATCAACGAGACCATTTTTCAATGATAAATTGGTGCGTTTTGGCGGTAAAATTATTTCCTTACCACTTATATTGGCAGTGGCGAGTATTATGGCTACGGCGTCAACGACGATGCCACGTTTTTCACCGGTATTAATATAATAGGGATACCAAGCATTTGAGCCAGAAGGGTCAAACTTTAACGTTACTATGGGTAAATAATGATTATTATTTATTTTTTGGCAAGCGGCACTCGTCGTCAAAAGTAACGATAGCGCTAGTATTAACAATTGACCCCATGAGTTATTTAACATCTTGCCCCTAATTAATGATTTTATAAAAATTAATCACTCTAAAAAGAGTAGCATCTCAATAAAATTATGCCTTTATTTTAACTCGATTTTTATTGAAAATAACAGCGTCACTTAGCGTTTTTATACGCTGCTTATGTTATTACCTATAAATTACTTGGTAAAGTCATTTTGGGTTAACAAGCTGATTTAACATAAATATATTTAAAAGTAGGATACTTTTATGGTGTTATTATTATATTTTTCTTTTTTGGTTTAGTTAACACAACAATATTCCCGGCGACAATAATTAATAAGCCAATGACAGTATAAATATTCCAGCTAAAACCTTCAAATATCGTTGAGATAACGACGGCAACAGCAGGGAACATCACGCTTGCATATGAGGCCTTATGGGCTCCGATGTTATTTAAAAGTGTTAAGTAACTGGCAAATGCAATAATAGAACCGAAAACCGATAGGTAAATCAGCGAACTAATATAGGGTAAGGTATATGAAAAACTAAATGATTTTCCTTGTATTAATAGCAATATAGTCATAAATATTGAGCCATAAAACATACCCCAAGCATTGGCTTGCATCATAGGTAAATTCATAAGTTTATTTTTCATTGAGACCATATTGCCCGTTGATGCGAACAATGTTCCAACGAAGCAAAGTGATAAACCTAGTAATGTTTCTGCGCCTAACTCGGTATCGTTAATTTGTGGCCAGAATAAAACCACAATGCCGGTTAAACCTAGAAAAGCGCCTAGATAAGTTTGTTGAGTAATTTTAGTGTTAAACCAAATGCGCGCATTGACCACATTGAAAAACATAATCATTGAAAAAGCGATTGAGGCAAGCGCAGAATTTATATGCTGTTGAGCTGAATATAAAAAATAGTAATTACAGCCAAATAACATCAAACCAAAGAACAGAAATTGTAGATGCTGTTTTTTGTTAAAGGCAAGTGAGAGCTTTTTAAAACGACAATAAGCAAATAGCAGAAGTGCAGCTAAGCCAAAACGATAAACAATAGATGCTTCGGCGGGAACATCACCTAATTGATAATTAATGGCGATCCAAGTTGTTCCCCAGATAAGTACGGTGATCACATATAATAGTGTGTTGTTCATTATTCTTTCCTGAAAAATTTAAGCGCAATCTTCTCAATTAATTTTGACTAAATCACTGTAACAGCATTTCTTATATGAAGTACTATTTCTTAAGGTCGACTTATTTCTAAAACACTAGTTTATAGATAGTTCTGTTGTGTAACAGATACAAAAAATATAAAATGTAACCTATACAGTTTTTGTTGAGGTGAAATAAAATGCGACTTTTAGATAAATCTTCTTCAGAATTTTTATATCAGCAAGTCATTGACTTTGTTGAAGACCAAGAAAAAAGTGGTGCAATAAGAGCGGGAGACAAACTACCTAGCCTACGTAAACTCAGTAGACAATTTGAGATAAGTATACCGACAGTTAAACAAGCGTATATTGAACTAGAGCGTCAGGGTAGTATTTCTGCAAGGCCACAATCAGGCTATTATTTAAAAGCTAAGCAAGCACGAACCTTAAAACCTATGCGGTCATTATGGGCAAGTTGTCAGCCCGTTGAAATCTCATGTCGAAGCATAATAGAACAAGTTTATGAAGCTGTTCATTTACCCGATACTGTCGCATTGGGTATTTCTAACCCGGTCAATGCACACCCACCAGATAAAGCCTTAGCACGATTAATGCGTTCGGTATTGAGTAAGAATGCTGAAAAAGCGGTTAGTTACGGACCGGTAAATGGTGATCCAAAACTGCGTTTAAACCTTGCTTTTCGTTATCATGAGCAAGGCGTGGCCATTAATCATGACGATATAATTATCACTAGTGGTGCCCAAGAAGCACTCTCAATTGCCTTACAGTGTGTCGCTGAACGTGGTGATATCATCGCTGTAGAATCACCGTGTTTCTTCGGCTTGATTGAATTAATTGAAAGTTTGGGTATGAAAGCTCTGGAAGTTTATACCTGCACTGAAGAGGGGATTTGTGTTGAAGAACTGGCTAAAGTTATTGAGCAACATCCGGTAAAAGCGTGTTTGTTTTCTACCGCTATCTCTAACCCACTTGGCTCTATGATGACTAATCAACAGCGCCAGAATATGGTCAGTTTATTAGAAAAACATGATATTCCACTTATCGAAGATGAAGTTTACAGTGACTTATATTTTAGCAAAGATAGACCAGTACCCGCGCAGCTTTACTCCAAAAAAGGCCTAGTGCTAACCTGCTCATCTTTTTCAAAGACCGCCGCACCAGGTTATCGGGTCGGTTGGCTATTACCAGGCAGATATGAAGAAGCAGCAAAACGTATTAAACGCGCCCAGTCTTGCTCAACACCGATGTTACAGCAATGGACATTAACTGATTATTTGATGAGTGGTGAATATGATCGTCACTTACAAGTGTTAAGAAAAACCTTACGTTATAACTGCGAGCGGATGCGTGCCTTAATCGCTAGTCATTTTCCAAAAGAAGTCTGCATTTCACAGCCACAAGGTGGCAGTGTCTTATGGATACGTTGCCGTTCTCATGTTGATACTAGCCAATTTTTTACTCAGGCTATTGCTAAAGGGGTGAGTTTTGCTCCCGGTGAAATTTTTTCCCCAACCGGGCAATATAAAAATTTTATGCGCATTAGCTATGGGGTGAAATGGTGTGAAAAAATAGACAAAGCGATTGCTGACCTTGGCAAACTTGTTTACGACTATCCGGAAAAATCATGAGAAACCTAAAAGTTAGTGAACAAACAGAGCTTTCATTAAAATTATTATTACCCTTATTAGCAGCCATTATTGCTATTTCGCCATTGGCAATCGACATGTATTTGCCGGCAATGCCAATACTGGCGGAGCATTTGTCAACTGATATGCCAATGGTACAAAATAGCCTGAGTATATATTTACTAGGCTATGCTTTAGGTCTGTTATTTTTTGGCCCACAAGCGGATAAACACAGCAGAAGAAAATTAGTGATGCTCGGTATCTCAGGTTTTATCGTGATGAGTATAGCGATAACGTTTGTCACGAGTATTGAACAGTTTTTATCCTTACGATTTTTTCAGGCATTTATTAGTAGTGCGGCTACGGTTGTTGTGCCGGGAACAATAAAAGAGCGATATGGCAAAGATACCGCCAAAGGGTTTTCTTATGTATCTATGATTATGATGATAGCGCCTATGATAGCGCCCGCTATTGGCTCAGTGTTACTGCTGCATAGTTGGCAGCTTATATTTTTAAGTTTAGCGGCCTACAGCTTTATTATTTTACTTTTGGTGTATCGATTTTTACCTGAAGTAAAGCGTGAGAAAAATTTAGCACCGGTTAGTTTTCTGCAACGCTATAAAATTGTTTTATCTAATAAAAAGTCACAACTAAATATTGTTACGTCTATGGTTATTTCATTAGCTTTTTTTGCTTATATTACCGCGATCCCTTTTATCTATCTAACGGTTTTTAAGGTCTCGGAATTTGAATTTAGCCTACTATTTGCCGTTAATGTTTTGGCGTTAATGACCGCCCATTTTATTAATACCCGCTTAGTTAGTCGTAAAGGGTCATTTAAAATGTTGACCTACGGTTTAATCGTTGCGTTATGTTTTTCTTCATTGTTGGTGGTGGTAAACTTTTTGCAGCTACCATTAATGTACACGGCAGTTGCGGTATTGCCGTTGATGGGCAGTTTATCGATGATAGCGGTCAATGCTGATGCACTTATTATGCAAGAATTTACCCGGGAATCAGGTACAGCTAGTGCGGTAATAGGTACTCTTCGCTTTGGCATTGGCGCATTAGCAGGACCAATATTAGCGTATTTTTATGATGGTAGTGCTTTACCATTTGCATTATTGATGTGGTGCTCGATAATAGTTGTTTTATTATGTCAGTTACCTAATATGACAAAGAATATAGGAATAAAGGATTAACATGAAAAAAATAGCGATTATTTTATCTGGCTGTGGCGTTTATGACGGCAGTGAAATACATGAAAGTGTTTTAACGTTATTAGCGATTGAACAGCAAGGAGCAAGCTATCGTTGTTTTGCGCCAAACATTAATCAACATCATGTGATTAACCATTTAACTGGCGCGGTTAGTGAAGATGAAACACGTAATGTTTTGGTTGAATCTGCGCGCATTGCCCGTGGTGACATTGAAGACATTACTGAGCTATATCATGAAGAATTTGATGCGCTAATTTTCCCTGGTGGCTTTGGCGCGGCAAAGAATCTCTGTGGCTTCGCGCTTGATGCAGAAAACTATCAAATAAATGCTGAAGTACTTGTTGCTGCTCAACGCTTTATTAAAGCGGACAAACCGCTTGGCTTTATGTGTATTGCTCCGGCAATGATCCCCCTTATTTACGGTGAGGATGTTCAAGCAACGATTGGTAAAGACCGTGATATCGCAGAGTCGTTAATAAAGCGTGGTTTAGCACACGTTGATTGTGAAGTGGGCGATATTGTTGTTGACGGAAAACGAAAACTTGTTTCAACACCGGCCTACATGCTAGCGACATCACTTGTTGAGGCGGCCAGCGGTATTAATAAATTAGTGAAAAAAGTGATTGCCTTGAGCTAAGGTTGTTCAGCGTTTACTGCTTGCTCTTTAGCTTGTAATTCAGTCTGCTGTAAACGCCACTTTTCGTATTCACTATAGTAGTGGTCCCATACACAAGGGCAACAAGCGCCGCCGCCGCAACAGTCATCGTCGGCGGGAAGGGAAGGTTCTTTAAGTAATTCAGTCATACACAGTATCGCTTAGAAAGTCGCTTAGTCTTAATTTGACTCGTTGTCTTGGGCTTGTTTTTCTTTTAGTGCGACTTGTTGCAGGCGCCATTCTTTACGCTTTGCATAGAAATTGTCCCAAACACATGGTGTACATGCGCTGTCACAACATTCACCATCGGCAGGTGGTAAAGGTTTTTCAAGTAATTCAGTCATATTTTTAAATTCAATGAGTAAAGTATAAGCCATATATTGTTATCTATGGTAACACGACATCATTGCTATTTGGGTGTAGGAATTTCACTTTTATGTAAACGTTTAATACCGTTATCCCTGATATAAAAAAGCCCTGCGATGCAGGGCTTGATTGTTAAATTTGTAGAAACTTATTCAGCTTCAGCTAATTTCTTTTCTAGATAATGGATGTTGGCACCGCCATTAACAAAACCTTTATCATTTAAAATATTTTGATGTAAGGCAATGTTGGTTTTAATACCGTCAATCACTAATTCGGCTAAGGCATTGCGCATACGTGCGATTGCAACATCTCTGTTATCACCCCAAGTGATCAGTTTGCCGATCATAGAGTCATAATTTGGTGGTACCGTATACTCAGCGTAGATATGAGAATCCCAACGAACACCCAATCCTCCTGGAGGATGGAAACGAGTGATTTTGCCCGGTGAAGGAACAAAAGTACGAGGGTCTTCAGCATTGATACGACATTCAATAGAATGGCCAGCGATTTTAATATCATCTTGGGTATAAGATAATGGTTGACCAGCAGCAACACGTAATTGCTCTTTGATCAAATCAACACCGGTGATCATTTCAGTAACTGGATGCTCAACTTGAATACGGGTATTCATTTCAATAAAGTAGAATTCACCGTTTTCGTATAAAAATTCAAAAGTACCGGCGCCACGATAATTAATATCAATACAAGCTTTACAACAACGCTCACCAATTTTGGCGCGCATTTCTGGAGTAATACCTGGTGCGGGAGCTTCTTCTACCACTTTTTGATGACGACGCTGCATAGAACAATCACGCTCACCTAAGTGAATTGCAGCACCTTGACCATCAGCCATTATTTGAATTTCAACATGACGAGGATTTTCAAGGAATTTTTCCATGTAAACCATATCATTTTTGAAAATAGTACCGGCTTCTCTTTTGGTTAATGCAATCGCGTCGACTAAATCTTCTTCGCTGCGCACAACACGCATACCACGACCACCACCGCCACCAGCCGCTTTGACGATAATCGGGTAGCCAATACGTTTAGCATGAGCTTTATTGGCCGCTTCATCATCATTAAGCGGGCCATCTGACCCTGGAACACAAGGAACACCCGCTATTTTCATTGCTTTAATTGCCGCAACTTTATCACCCATAATACGGATGCTTTCAGCTTTTGGACCGATAAAGGCAAAGCCTGACTTTTCAACCTGTTCTGCAAAATCAGCATTCTCAGCTAGAAAACCATAACCAGGATGTATTGCTACTGCGTTAGTGACTTCAGCTGCCGTTATTATGGCAGGAATATTAAGGTAGCTGTCAGGCGCTGGCGCTTTGCCAATACAGATAGTTTCATCGGCTAATAAAACATGTTTTAAGTTTCTGTCAGCCGTAGAGTGTACTGCAACAGTTTTTATACCGAGTTCTTTACATGCACGTAATATTCTTAGTGCAATTTCGCCTCGATTGGCGATAACAACTTTATCTAACATGGAATGATCCTTTTGTTTGATATCTATAGGATTATTCAATGATGAATAGCGGCTGGTCAAATTCTATAGCGTCTTCATTGCCCGCTAGAATTTCTTTTATAACACCAGACTTATCAGCTTCAATTTGGTTCATCATTTTCATTGCCTCAAGAATACATAAAGTATCACCAGCATTGACATGTTTACCTACTTCGACAAATGCAGGTGAATCAGGTGATGCAGAAGCGTAGAAAGTACCAACCATTGGCGAACGAACAACGTGACCTGAAATAACAGCAGGTGCCGTTTCAGTGACTACAGGTGCGGCAATAGGTGCAGCAGCAGGAGCAGAGTGCATCATTGGAGCAGCTTGTACCATAGTACCGCCACGACAAATACGTACTGATTCTTCACCTTCAGAAATTTCTAATTCGTTAATCCCTGATTCTTGTACTAATTCAATTAATTTTTTTATTTTACGAATATCCATTTGAATACCTTTTTATCAATGTGTAATTTATGTTGTAAATAGAGCCGCTAAAGTTAAGCCACTCTCTGTTGTTTTTTCATTAACTTTTATGGTCAGTCAACCAAGTATAAGCCGACGCTAACGCATATTTATAACCATCGGCACCTAAGCCGCAAATAACACCAATAGCTTTGTCTGATAGATACGAATGATGTCTAAACGACTCTCTAGCATGGACATTTGAAAGATGAACTTCAATATATGGAATGTCCACAGAGAGGAGTGCGTCACGTATCGCTATACTAGTATGGGTAAATGCGGCAGGATTAATGACAATAAAGTCTATTTCATTATGAGCTTGATGTATTTTTTCTATTAGTAGGTGTTCAGCATTTGATTGCAAATGACTTAATTCAATTCTCAGTGGTATAGCTTGCAATGTTAAATCGTCAATAATATCGGTTAATGATTGCGCGCCATAAATTTCAGGCTCGCGTTTCCCTAACATATTTAAGTTAGGGCCATTTATCACTAAAACTTTAAACTTTGTAGTCATTTTCTGAGAAAAACCTATTAAATAGCAAATATTACAAATATCATCACATAAAAGCTAGAGTGATGGAACAGCTAATAACAAAATCGAGCATTTCTGCTGTTAAGCGATTATTATAGTGTTTTCGCAGAATATAGCAGCAAAATACTGGTCTGATCTGTTGTTGTTAACTTTTTATCAATAAGTTAACAATAAAGTTTTGTATTTTAGGAAAAATTTACTACAATATTATTATCTATATTTAGTAATCAATTCATTGGTTTAGCGGTTTTTATATACAGGTTAACATATAGCAGTGGGTTGCGTGGTCTCCTTTACTCGGTTACTACTAGTGGCTACGGAGCACTTTGTTAGATACACAAAGAGCTCTTTATTTCTCATTAACAAGGATTTAGTTATCAGCCAAATTCTAATCAGATTAATGGTTCTTGTCATATTAATTGGCAGTCCGGCAACTCATGCGGTCGAAGTTATTACCAATATCACTGCTGATACTGTGTCAATAACAACCACTCAGTTGCGTCGTATATATTCAATGCGTCAAACTAAATGGGCCAATGGCCTACCAATAACTATTTTTGTTTTATCAAGTACTAATCCCACCCATCAAAAATTTTGTAAAGACACCTTACGCTTATTTCCATATCAACTTGACCGCATATGGGACAAGTTGACTTTCTCAGGTATGGGTATTGCACCAACTGTGGTGTTAAGTGAAGAGGAGCTAATTGAAGCCGTTAAATCAACCACAGGTGCCATTGGTTACATTGAAAATATTAATGAGGTAAGTGATGTCAATCTGCTTAAAATCGATCAATAAAATGAATTATAAAGTAATGTGCTTATCAGCATTACTTGCGCTTAATGCGCAAGCACAGGAAGGGCACTCGGCAGATCCGTTAAAAATACATGGCTTTGTTGCGCAAGGCGTTATTGACGTCGACAATAGCAACTTCGTTAATGATAACGGCGAAATATCGTTAAAGTTAACAGAAATAGGACTTAATACCTCGTATCAATTTTCTGACGATTATCGCTTTGCAGCACAAGCTGTTTATTTAAACGGGGGCAATCGCTACAAGGAAGGTTTGCGTGTTGATTACTTCTTAATAGATTGGAGCGCTTATAGTTCAGATGAGTGGCAAGCCAATTTATTTGTTGGCCGTTTTAAAAATGCCCACTGGTTACATTCAAGTACCCGTGATATTCCTTTTGCACGGCCCTCAATTTTGTTACCGCAAGGGACTTATTTTGACGGCTTTCGTGACATCGCTGTTGGTGGCGATGGTGCTGCATTAAAATTGACGTACAATAATGATAAATATGGCGAATTTGATTTCAATTTTAGCCGTGGTAAAAGTCCGATTGATAGTGATGATGCAGAAGTCATTCTCACTAAGTTAGCACAGGGAAATATCGAGCATGAGCTTGATACGCAGGCGAGTGTTTATTGGCGGCCAGTATTTTCACAATGGCGCTTTGGTCTAACCTTATTGGATTCAGAATTTAACTATAAAAATGAGAGTCCTGATTTTTTTGTTGATGGACGATTTGTTTTTCAGTTTTATACGGTGAATGCTTTATATGAAGGTGAACACTGGGAATTTACCAGTGAAATTTTACAAACAAGGTTTTTAACGGAAGGTTTTTATGCTGCTCAGTTTAACCAAGTCAATATTGGTCAAGGTGGCTATGTTCAAGCGGTTTACAAGGTAAATCAACGATTGAAATTTATTAGTCGTTTTGAAAATTTCTATGTAAATAAGGATGATAAAAAAGGCCGTCAATTACAACAACAAAGTTTTGGCACCATACCTCATTATTTTGCTTATCAGCATGATAAGATGCTAGGGTTTTCATACGATTTTTCTGATAATTTACGAGTCAATGCGGAGTACCATTGGGTAAAAGGCGCTGCGCGCGTTAATCCTATTGTGTTACCCAACCCAGAGGCGAACAGTGAGCATTGGAAAATGTGGGCCTTACAACTAATGTACTGGTTCTAGTGGGGCTAACTTGATGAGAAAAAGATTTGTTAGCGTTCCTGTTAAATTATTAGTGCTAGTTATTGGGGCGTTATTGCTCCTAACGGCTATTTTTTCTTACTTGTCTTTATCAAGGTTAAATCAAGAATTCACCCAATATCAAAGTGATACTTTACGTAAAGGCCAGGCACAATTTTCTGTGCAAAATAACGTATTACGTCAAAAGATACTGACGTGGCTAGAGTCGTTTTCAGATATTGTGCGGTTAAAAGAACAGGCTGATTTTGACGTTTTAGCACAAGAGTTTGCCGCGCAGTTTGATACCCTGCAAATGAATCAAAATGTTGAAAATGTATGGTTAGTTTCAGCAAATAATGAAGAGTTATACCTTTCTAATGCTATTCCTAAATTTGTTCAGCTGAGTATTGAAAATGTACTAAAACATCAGCAACCAGAACACACTTTGTACTGTGAGGGTCAATGTGTTCAGTTGATCACCATACCGGTATTAAACGGTAAGGGTGATATGGCGATTGTTGCGATGACAGTTTCACTTGTTGATATGATTTATTACATAAATCAAGCGCTTGATAATGAGTTGGCTGTTGTAAGTTTTTCTCGTGTAGACAAGCTTGTATCAATAACAGGTAACGAAGAGGCTATTATACTTGCTGACGCTAAATTTATCTCTTCAACAAATACTCAACTAGTCAGTGAATTATTTATGTCGAACCAAGAAATTGTCAACAGCGAGATGATTAATTTTCAAGGTATAAAAGCTACAGCCAACGATAGCAGTTATCTGATTAACTTAATTCCCATCGCAAATACCCGTGATGATTTTTATTACCTGGCACTGATTGATGACGCCACTATTTTTACAGATAAGTATCAGCAAAATCGTTGGCAATTTTTAATTTTTACCTTAGTTGTGCTTATTGCTTTAGTGATTGTTGTTCATTTTGTTGCTAGCCCCTTTACTCGTCGCTTACTAGTCTTGTCAGATGTTTTACCTCTATTGGCGAAAAAAGAATTTGATCGGTTTCGTCAAACAGACCTACAAAGAAATGGTAAATATATTGATGAACTAGATATTTTAGCCAATGCGGCCACCGAGTTAAGTTTTGAACTTGAACAGTTAAATATTGAAATTGAACAAAAAACGAAAGAGCTCGAAAATATTGCCATGTATGATTTGTTAACGGGATTGCCTAACCGCAATATGCTTAACTATCAACTGCGTAAAGCGTTTCTCAATGTGTCACGCAGTGACGGACAAATTGCCGTTTTATTTTTAGATCTCGATGATTTTAAGAAAGTAAATGATAGTCATGGTCATACTGATGGCGACAAGTTGTTAATTCAAGCGGCTAATCGTTTGCGCTCCAGTATTCGGAGAGTTGATATGGCTTGTCGATTTGGTGGTGATGAATTTGTTGTGGTACTTGGTCATATCGATAATGAAAATGATGCAGTGCTTGTCGCACAAGAAATTTTAGAAGCATTTAAAGAACCAATTAAAATACAAAATAGCCTTTTTTATGTAAGTACCAGTATTGGAATAGCCTTTGCTCCTGAAGAAATGACTAAGTCAGAAGATCTGATCAGTTATGCCGATATCGCTATGTATGAAGCTAAAGATGATGGTGGCGCCAAATATCATATTTACCATGAAGAGATGTATAAAAAAGTTGCCCTTCGGGTGATGATGGAAAGTGAAGTTAGACAGGCTTTAGCTAAAAATCAATTTAGCTTAAGTTTACAACCTCAGTTAGATGCAAAAACAAAAAAACTATACGGCTTTGAAGCGTTACTTCGATGGCAGCATCCTGAACGAGGCATGGTTTCGCCGGAAGATTTTATTCCTCTCCTTGAAAATTCTCAGCACATGGTTGAACTGGGTTATTGGGTGATCAGACGCTGTTTTGAACTTTGCCAAACTTTTATTGATAAGGGTTTAACTGATGTCCGTATTGCGATAAATCTGTCAGCAGGTCAATTTGCCGATCCTCATCTAACCCCTTATTTAACCGATTTACTTACTGAGTTCTCGCTTGAGGCAAGTCACTTCGAACTAGAGCTGACTGAACAAACCTTAGTAAAAAATATTGATAGTGCAATTGAAATGATGAATGGCTTGAGAGATGTAGGGTTTAGTTTTGCCATTGATGATTTTGGTACCGGTTATTCGTCATTAGCTTATTTGAAAAAAATGCCAGTCGACGTTATTAAAATAGATAAAAGCTTTGTATTTGGCATGTTAGAAAATCGAGCTGATTATCAAATTATTATGTCAACCATTGCTATGGTGAAGAACTTAGGTTTGCAGGTTATCGCAGAAGGTGTTGAAACGAGTGCGCAGTTACGCAGTTTAACAGAAAACGATTGTGATATTATTCAAGGATATTACTTTTCTAAACCTATTCCTGAAACCAAACTAATGGAATTTCTTGATACAAAAATTGTTAATGGTTATTGGAAAGTATCAGCACTTTAACCCGCGAGTTCTGCGAGTTAAAGTGTGCTTGTTTGTTAAAGGTTAAAGGTTAAAGGATTTTTTGTAGATGTTCAGTAAATTCTTCTGCGCCCATAAACCCCGTTACGCGCTGCTGAGTTAATTCTTTACCTTGTTGGTCAAAGAAGAGAATACTCGGTAAGCCAAGTACTTGATACTTTTCCGCAAACTCAGCATTGTCAGTCGAATCGAAGTCAGTCATATCAATTTGTAACCATACCGTGTTACTCAGCACTTTTTGTACTTGCGGGGCATTAAAGGTGTATTCTTCAAACTCTTTACAGGCGATACACCAGTCGGCATACAAATCGACCATTACAGTCTTCCCTTGTGCATTCGCATTGTCTACTGCTGCTAACAACTCTGGTAATGTTGCTACTTTAGTAAAGTGTTGTTGTGGAGCTTCTTGATTACTTGTAGCAACATTTTGGCTAGGACTTATCAGTTGAAAAGCTTGGTTGGCGCCAAAAAATATCATTACAAATATCACCACACTTCTAACACCAAACCAAAAGTTATTCTGGGTCTGTTGATTGACGGTATAAAAATAACCTGCGCTTGATAAGACCAATATTGCCCACATGGCTTGTGTTACCACTGAAGGTAAAAACCTTTCCATTAAAAATATCGGAACAGCGAGTAGTAATAAGCCAAATACATTTTTAATTACCGTCATCCATGTACCTGCTTTTGGTAATAATTTACCACCAGAACTACCCAAAACAAGTAATGGCACACCCATACCTAAACTTAATGCGTAGAGCGCTGATGCGCCTAACCAAATATCACCCGATTGTGAAATGTATAGCAGAGCACCTGTTAAAGGAGCGGTAGTACATGGAGACGCCACTAAACCAGAAATAGCACCCATAACAACAACACCGAAGTATGAGCCTCCTTTTTGGCTATTACTGATGTTATTCAATTTATTTTGCCAGCTACTTGGCAAGGCAAGGTTAAAAACTCCAAACATAGAAAGCGCTAAAAAGATGAATAAAACACTTAATACAATTAAAACGGCAGGATGTTGAAACATTGCTTGGAACTGAGCGCCGGCGAGTGCAACAACAATGCCCAGTAAGGTATAAGTTATTGCCATGCCTTGTACATAAGCAAACGATAAACGAAAGGCTTTTGACGTTGATAATTTATCGCCTTGCCCAACGATAATACCGGTCAAAATAGGGTACATAGGAAATACACAAGGCGTAAATGAAAGCAGTAAGCCTCCAACAAAAAAAGCGAGTAGAGTTAGCCAAATATTATCACCTTTGAGCATATCGGCTAATTGATGTTGTTCGCTGGCATTTTCAGCGGCAATAGATGTATTGCCCGTTTCATTATCAGGTGATATCGCCGCCAAAACATTGTTGGTGTTAATGGCTTCTTCATTATTCACTTTTGATAGTGCTACAACTTTACTTTTAGGAGGGTAGCATAAGCCTTTTGCTGCGCACCCTTGATAGCGTATTTTAATGCTGGCATTACTATCAGCGTTAACAAGCTTAATAGTGAAGTTAAGCTGTTCGGTAAATATTTGCTGAACACCAAAAAATTCATCTTCATGGTCTTCACCTTTAGGCAGTTCGACAGGGATTATTTCTGCGTTTTCAACACTGAACTTAAACTGGTGACGATATAAGTAATAGCCCTCAGCTATGGTAAAGGAAACAGATAATTGATCATCCTTCTGGTGAAAATTAAATTCAAAGGCTTCTTCGACACTAAGAAACTCACCATCGTTACTGAATAACGAAGCGGACGAAGTATCAAAAATTGAATCTTGAGCTTGAGCATTGGGTACTTGTAAAAAAATACTGGTTAAAACTAACCAAAAAAGTAAGACAATTTTTTTCATAACAACTATTTTAAAGACTCAGTGATCCAGTTTAAATAACTATCGTCGCCTTGCTGGATGTTCATGGCGATAATTTCAGGGGTATCATAACGATGTAAGCGTTTAATTTCACTAGCTACATCGTTAAATTTATCGGTTTGTGTTTTTATTATTAACTGTATTTCTTCATCACATTCAATATTATCTTGCCAGCGATAAACAGAGATAACGTTAGGAATAATATTGACACAAGCGGCCAGTTTTTCTTGTATTAAGTGCTTTGCAATTAGCTTTGCATTGCTAATATCAGGACAAGTGCACATTATTAATTGAAACATTAACGTATTTTCCTTAACAAAAACTTAAGCTATTTAAATGACAATTAATAGCTTATTACCATATGAACTAGCTTGTATTTACCTGATGCTTGAAAAAGACCTGCACAACCCCATATATGTTTCATCTTATATAAAATTTTTTAATGAAGAGACTTTAAATGTTTCGATTTCTATTTATCCTTTTTATTGTCGTTCCTATTATCGAAATTATGGTACTGATCAATGTTGGTACTTGGCTTGGCGCATGGCCAACAATTGCTATTGTTATTATTACTGCATGGTTGGGTGCCAGAAATGTTAAACAGCAGGGGATTGCGACCTTAAACTCAGTACAAACTAAAATGGCGCAAGGAGAAATGCCTTCAGATGAAATAGTTGCAGGACTACTTTTACTGGTTGCGGGCATACTTTTAGTAACGCCTGGCTTTGTTACTGACATTTTTGGGCTATCTCTCCTGATCCCTAGTGTGAGAAGTCTGTTGATAAAGTCAGTGCAGTCACATTTAGTGATGAATCAAAGTGCGGCTGGTTTTACTTATCAAAGTTCGGTGCATACTCAGCAAGAACAGCCAGTTACGTCTGATCCATTTGAGCAGGGTTTAGGCACTAAGAAGCCGGTTGAACACCACCAAGGTGAAACGCTTGAAGGTGAGTATGAGCGCAAAGAATAAAAAATTTTTTAACGGGGCTTGTGAAGTTTTAAATTAGCCCCATCTTTAATTGCAACAAAGTTTTATAACCTTTTATTTAAATTTATTGAGAGTGAATAAACTCTCAGGAGAAAATTAATGAGCATTCGTCCATTACATGACCGCGTAATAATTAAACGTAAAGAAGTAGAGTCAAAATCAGCTGGTGGTATTGTTTTAACAGGAAGTGCTGCAGAAAAATCAACGCGCGGTGAAGTTATCGCTGTCGGTAACGGTCGCATTTTAGAAAATGGCGAAGTACGTGCTTTAGACGTAAAAGTAGGTGACCAAGTTATTTTTAGTGAAGGCTACGGCGTTAAAACTGAAAAAATTGATGGCGAAGAAGTTTTGATCCTTTCTGAATCAGACATTTTAGCGATTGTTGAGTCATAGTAACGCTACTGACTTTATATAAACTGTAGGAATTCGTTAGGCTAAGCCTCAACTTACAGTGTATTAATTATTGTAGTCGAACGATGTTCGACAAACTAACAAAATATAGGAAGAAACAACATGGCTGCAAAAGACGTATTATTTGGAAATGACGCACGAGCAAAAATGCTACGTGGTGTAAATGTTTTAGCTGACGCGGTAAAAGTAACATTAGGCCCTAAAGGTCGTAATGTTGTATTAGACAAATCTTTTGGTGGTCCAATCATCACTAAAGATGGTGTTACTGTTGCAAAAGAAATTGAATTAGAAGACAAATTTGAAAACATGGGCGCACAGATGGTTAAAGAAGTTGCTTCTAAAGCCAATGATGAAGCTGGTGACGGAACAACTACTGCAACTGTTTTAGCGCAAGCTATTGTAAATGAAGGTTTGAAATCAATTGCTGCCGGCATGAACCCAATGGACTTAAAACGTGGTATCGACCAAGCAGTTATTGCCGCCGTTGAAGCATTAAAAGGTTTGTCACAAGAATGTAGCGATAACAAAGCGATTGAGCAGGTAGGCACTATCTCTGCTAACTCTGACGAAACTGTCGGTAAAATCATCGCAACAGCGATGGAAAAAGTGGGCACTGAAGGCGTAATTACTGTTGAAGAAGGTCAAGCGTTAACTGACGAATTAGACGTTGTTGAAGGTATGCAATTCGACCGTGGCTATTTATCTCCTTACTTTATCAACAACCAAGAAAGTGGCACTGTTGAATTAGAAAGCCCATTCATTCTCTTAGTAGACAAAAAAGTAGGCAGCATTCGCGAATTACTTTCTACTTTAGAGGGTGTTGCAAAATCAGGTAAGCCATTATTAATTATTGCTGAAGATGTTGAAGGTGAAGCTTTAGCAACATTAGTGGTAAACAACATGCGCGGCATCGTTAAAGTTGCAGCGGTTAAAGCACCTGGTTTTGGTGACCGTCGTAAAGCAATGTTACAAGATATCGCGACATTAACGGGTGGTACGGTAATATCTGAAGAAATCGGTATGGAGCTTGAAAAAGCAACATTAGAAGATTTAGGTCAAGCTAAACGTGTTGTTATCACTAAAGACAATACAACGATTATTGATGGTATTGGTAACGAAGCTGATATACAAGGTCGCGTAATGCAAATTCGTGGTCAAATCGAAGACTCATCTTCTGATTACGATAAAGAAAAGTTACAAGAACGTTTAGCTAAATTAGCTGGCGGTGTTGCGGTTATTAAAATTGGCGCAGCAACAGAAATCGAAATGAAAGAGAAAAAAGCCCGTGTTGAAGATGCATTGCATGCAACTCGTGCCGCGGTAGAAGAAGGTGTTGTTGCTGGTGGTGGTGTTGCATTAGTTCGCGCTGCTGACCTTATCAAAGACCTTGAAGGTGCCAACGAAGATCAAACACATGGTATTAACGTTGCAATTCGCGCAATGGAAGCACCTCTACGTCAAATCGTTGCTAACTGTGGTGATGAAGCTTCAGTCGTATTAAACGAAGTGCGTAACGGTAAAGGTAACTTTGGTTACAATGCTGGTAACTCTACTTACGGTGATATGTTAGAAATGGGTATTCTTGACCCAACTAAAGTAACGCGTAGTGCATTACAGTTTGCTGCTTCTGTCGCTGGCTTAATGTTAACAACCGAAGCTATGATCACTGATGCACCGGTAAAAGATGCTGGCGCTGGTGGCATGCCTGATATGGGCGGTATGGGTGGAATGGGCGGCATGATGTAATTTTTATTACATAAAACCCTAGCTCAATAGAAAGCCCGAATAGCAATATTCGGGCTTTTTTCTCTAAAGATAAACTTGTTAGAATTTCTTGAAACTTGTTAAATAGGAAAATATCAGAAGTAGTTTTATTATTATAAGGGATCGGCATTGACTTATGTTTTTTCTAAAAATTTACATTGACTTATTCTATTTTACTAATAGATAATTATTTTACTATTATCTAAAGCCTTTAAATATCTATTTTTTATGGCTCAATACACTTTAAATGGATAGAATAAATGGACTTAAACTTTTTATCGAAAACATCTTTAATTATTTTTTTAGCAACTTTAGTTTTAGGGTGTGGCGGAGGAGGAGATTCAGCTCCAACACTCACTCCAACACTCACTCCACCCCCCACTCCAACACCCACTTATTCACTTAAAATAACTGAAGATAATGCAGGTGTTATTGCATATGGTTCTTTTTACTCAGAAGCTGTTTTACAACTTTCCGACTCGGTTTTGTCTATCTTTCTTGATTATTACGGGAATATATCTTCAGGGGCAAAATGTAAGTTAGAAAACGTAACGAATGAAAGAGGGACTACTGCTGTAAATCATCATGATTCAAACAATGATTTTTTTGTTAATGTTGGTGAACGGGTTACCATTCATTATGATTCATGCTTTGATCACATATTAGATGATGATGTAACAGGTAGCGTAGATCTTGAAATAATTAAATTTCTTATTGATGAAAATAATAGCATCACACTAGAAGCAAATTTGTCAACGCAAAACTTCCAGCTTAACTCTATTGAGGACGGAACATCGGGGGTAGTTTCAGGTGACTTCAAGGTGACTTATAATCTAACTGATGACGAAGTCATAACCGTTGAATCTGATGATGAAGGATTTTTTAAATTAACACAAGAAGGCTTATCTGAATCAGCTGAAAATTTCAAAATATCTAAAATCACCTTTTCTGAGCGAATTTCAGGCAACTATGAAAATAAGATGAGTTTTCGGGGTGATTTTGATAGTTCTAGTATAGGCGGAAATTTTACATGCGAGTCCGACTTTATTTATTTTGCAGGTAATTATCCTACATCTTCAGACGTAAGGTGCTCTGGAGACAACAGCTCGATAAATATCTCTAATGACACTGTAAGTTTAGATGATAACGGTGATAGTTCATATGAAGTTTTAGGTGAAATTATCTGGGGAGAAGTATTCGAAGGGTACATACACTCTGATTCTAATAGAATGGGACGAGTTCAAGAAATAGCATCTGATTTAAAAGTTGGGCGAAAATCATTAAGTACTAGGCAAATTTTTGAAGACAAACTAAATAATAGAATTTTAATTCTCACTACAGAGCTGGATGTAATGTTTCCAAATTCTTTAGTTGCAATAGATATCAATTCTCATGAAATTATAGAATTAATGAGTTTTAATTCCGCTAAAATAAAAAGTATTATTGTCTCATATGACGCTTCTCAATACTGCTCTGTATTGGAAGAAAGTGATGTATTTACTTGTTATAATTTATCTGATAATTCTGAAATATTTAACCTCAATATTGATTATGGATACGAATCTGGAGATCCAAATTTCGACGAAGCAAAAGTATTCATTTGTGATGCAGTAGCTGCTAATCAAACTAATGATTATTATGCTTTGAGACTTGGAAAACAAGGTTACCTGGACTGTACCAATATTGTCTTAGTTCAAAGTGGACAGCAATTGCCTATATCATTCAAAAATGTCCCTAGTAATGATTCTTCAAAAATTGGTGGGCTTCAAGACTCAATAATATTTGCACCTGACGATAAGTCGATATTTTTAGATGGTAAAGGTTATACAGTTATAAATTTGTTTTCAGTACCTATTAATGGAAACGGTTTTGGAGAACTGTTAAACATATCACTTTCATCTGATAGTAGTCATGACCTGTCTATTGTTGACGGCTCATTATTCGATTGGCGTAGCATGTACGACCCCAGTAATTTTACTAAGCTCGGTAAATTCGAAAGAAAAGATAGGTCAGGTTGGAGTAATCATTACTCAGCTAAATTTTTTGAAATTGATGAAAATAAAGCATACTTCTTTGATGAAGATAATAAAATTATTGTTTACTCATATGAACAATTTTTACCTACAGCAGAATTTCCTCTTGAATTACCGAGAGACGACAATGTAACGGAAATGAGTGCTACAGAGTCACACTTATTAATTTTTAGCCATACTGGAATATATGCGATTCCGAAAAAAGAGCTTAATGCACAAGAAAAATATAATAAAGCATGTTCACTGGTTATAGAAAGTGGTAATGAATACTGGGGAAGTATGGATTGTCAGTTTTCAAATGCGATCTATGATTCCGTCAGAAACCGAGTATATGGAGCACTACCTAGCGTATATGGCATAAATGGAAACTCTGTTGTAATTATTGATTTGGAATCTAAAGAAACAATTGATCATGTTTATGTAGGCTCCGAGCCAACCTCTATGAGTCTCTCTGGCAACAAAGAAAAACTATATGTTGGTTTTGATGATTCAGATAAAATTATTGAAATTGATCTGGATACTTTCAAAACTAAAGATACGCTAGTGATAGCTGCTAAAAACGTAACTCCTGATTTTCTTAATGGCGATATTGATCTTGTCGTTGGGCTAATATCTTTTATGGCTTCTTCGCCATTTTCTGATGAAGAATTCATTGTAGGAGTAGATGAAGGTTTTTTGAGTAATGCATCGTACCTTAGTTTTTACCATTCAGATCAAAGTGAAATAACCGAATCATTTTTAGAAGGTACGGGCGCTAGAAAAGTTGCTTTCTTAGAAAAAAATCGATTGATTGGTATAGGTACATATGGCGGTGTAGAGGAGTTTGATATAAGTTGTGGTGCGATAGAAGCATTAGATACGCAATATTATTCGCCGTCAGGTTACGGTTCTCCAATATTTGATGAATTAACAATTTCTAGTGATAAATTACTTTACGATATTTATGGCAATGTATTTGATATGGTAAATGGAGAGTTGACTTCCCCATTTAATCTGGACGGTGGCCAATATAGTTATGGCAGCTTGATTTTGGATGAGGTTGATGAAAACATATACTTTGTAAGCCATGATTTACATGTAGACCATGGTGTATCTATTAGCAAATATTCATTAATCACAGGTGAGTGGCTTGGTGGCCTGAATGAAGATATTAGTAAAAAGTCTCGTAAAAGTGGAGTCAGTTTTATTACAAACAATGGGGACATTGGAGCAACTAATTCTAAAGGGAAGTTGTTCTTAATACCCGGCTCTTCCCTTAAATAGAATGGTAAATGTACTAGAGAAAAATTGTCTTAAGTAGTTTCTCTCGCTTACAGGCTTGATGCCGAAGAAATGGTGTTTTACTTCTAGTTCCCAGCTGTAAGTCACTAGTAATTTTTACTAGGTTCGTTTAAGTAAAACACAATATTTACACCAAATAATATAATTTTAATAAATTACAATAAGTTAATCGAATAATAAGTTCGTGGGGTATAAGGTGGGGTATCAAAATTATTCCAATCTTACTTATTAAGTAAAATTAGTGGTTAATGTATGTATCGGCGGCATGATGTAATTATGCTTGTCTTAACAGTTAACTTCTTCGTTGCGTTATCGTTCGTTTAAGAAACACTAAACGTCACAATAAAGCGCCTTGAAGTAAACCGTTTATCCTGCGCATAAATAGTCAAAACCATTTATAGCTCAAAATTGAAAAGCCTGAATATAAATATTCGGGCTTTATTTGTTTATTAAGGTCTGTAAATTTTACGGCCAATAATGCGAATGCATAATATTGACGAGGTCTTATGTCCTTCAGATAATCACTTTATCTGAGTGATTGTCATTAATTAGCCCAAAGTTGTATAGGCTTTTAATACTGCGCTCTATACACATCGAGTAAATTGATTTATCAAGAGACTTTCATTGAGAGTAATAAAAAAGGGAAGCCCAAATGGCTTCCCTTTTAGTTAGGCAATTTAGCCTTATTTTGTAATCACTTTTTTAACGACAGTTTCTATTTTCGCTACAACTCTGCGGTTTACACTATTGTCTGCAGGCGAAGTTCCTTTAGCAATCAACTGTGTTTCACCAAAGCCTTTTGCAGATAAACGGCTAGCATCGATAGAAAACTTATTAATTAATAAGCCTTTAATGGTATCAGCACGTTTTTGCGAAAGCATTAGGTTATATTCTTCACTACCAGAAGCTGAACTGTGTCCTTCAATAACAACACTTGTGTTTTGGTATTCTTTCATGAAATCAGCTAAACGCTGAACATCATCAACCATTGCTGGCTTAACCAATGAACTGTTATTTTCAAAGATAACATTTAACTTAATTTCGACTGATTTTTCTGAATATAACGTACAGCCTTGAGAATCAACCTTTACATTTGCCGGTGTATTAGCACAACGGTCGTTGTTATCACTAACACCATCGTTGTCAGTATCAACCATCATCACTTTTTTAACGACTGGCGTTGACTTCATCGTTTCCATAACAGGTTTGTTAACAACAGCTTTGTTAACAACAGGTGATTTTTTAACATCGCCAAAAGTATATTTTACACCTAATTTAATACCTTGATCTGTTTGACCGTAATCAAGATCGCGATAAACAGCGGCTTCGCTGTATAGAGAGAAACGATCATTAATTTGAAGGTTATAACCAGCACCTACATTAGCCGCATTATAGCTTCTAACATTATTAAAGCGCTTTACACCAGTGAAAAGGTAAAAGCTGCTATCTTCAACTTTATAAATTGCATCGATACCGGCACGTGTTCCGTAATCTTTATCATTGCCATTTTCAATGTCGTAACGTGTTTTAGCTAATTCTAAACGAATGTCCCAACGCTCATTAATGATTTTTTGTAAATCAATACCAAGGCTTTTGCCCGCTTCAATTTGTTGCCAGTCAATATTGTTTTCTTTGTTTGTATCTGACTTGATGTAGTCGCTAAACACACCAAGCTCCCATGTTTTATCAATAGTTTCTGCAGCTAGTGGAGAGCTTATTAATGCAGCTATCAGAGTCATGTTAAAAGTTTTCATGGATAAATCCTTATTAAGTTTCGGGTAATGTGATGTAATTTCTGGCTCTATAACGGATAAGAAACTCAAAAGTCACAAGTTTTTCTTAATTTTACTAAATTAACGCTAAAACTCAAAATTGTTTAGCGTAGAATGCACCCGATTTAAAAAAGTTAATGTGTATAGATAAAAATAAGAATAAAAAACATACAGATTTAATGTGACTTTTTAACGGCTCAGTCGTTAAAGAATAAAGCGATAAAACTATTGCTCGAGGATGAGATGAAAGACATAGAAAAGAGTTTAGCGAAAGAATTAAGCCGTGATGCAGATGTTGCTTTTAGTACATCAGATGATCAGCTTTTTAAGCGCGCAACCTTAACAGCAAATAATCAGCAAGGTACAAAAGATCTTGTTGCATTAGGCTTAGCTTCACTTTGGGTTGTTTTTATTAGCCTATTTATGAAAGTTTTAAAACCGATATTTAAACAGATGGCACCTTGCCCTAAGATAACAAGCAATAGCATAACTAATAATGAGAATAGATAATGGATACTGAAAACATCACCGACAAAGCTTACTCTGGCTTAATAACTGTTTGGCATAAAGTGGTTACTTTTTTACCTGATTTAATTGTCGCTATTTTATTTCTACTTGTCGGTTGGATTATTTCAACACTCATTAAAAACTTTCTTAATAAATCATTAATTAAAATTGGTTTTGATACGTTTTTAAATAAACTGGGTCTAGATTCACTGCTGAAAAAAATGGATGTTACTTTAACGGGTAGCCAAGTTGTTGCTAGTCTTATTTCGACATTCTTCTTACTTATCTTTTTATTAGCGGCTCTAGATATTTTAGGCTTAACCGTACTTTCCGGCTTAATCGACACTTTGGTGTTGTTTTTACCTAAATTACTTGCTTCACTCGCTGTTTTAATTTGTGGCTTCTTTGTTGCGCAAATTGTTTTTAATGGCGTAAAAATAGCCGCTAAGAATACTGGTGTTGACTATGGCCGTTCCGTTGCCGAAGTATGCCGCGGTATTATTATCGTTATTACTGTTTCTTTATCTATTACGCAATTAGACATAGATGTTTCTCTGCTAAATAACATCATGACAGTACTTATTGGCAGTGTCGGTTTAGCGGCGGCTATTTCTTTAGGTATCGGCACTAAAGCCATGGCCCAAGAAATTGTTGCTGGCGTTTATCTTCGAGAGATGTACCAAATAGGTGACGTTATTGAAGTAACAGACATTAAGGGCACCTTAGCTGTTATTGGCAGTGTTGCGAGTAAAGTGATGGCAGCCGATGAGTCGCTAACGACGATACCGAATACTTTCTTATTAGCTAATAAAGTTATTAAGCAATAGTTGAGGCTTATTTTACGGTTTGACTACGCTTAATGAACGCGAGCTTGTGACCTTAGTGCAAGCAAGCCTACCTTATGATACGCGTCTTTTTCAGCAACTAATTACACCTTATTTACCTGTTTTAAAAGGATACTGTGTAAAGTTACTTAAGCATCAGCCTGATGCCGAAGACGTCGTACAAGAAATAATTATAAAGGTACTCGCCCACTTAAAAAACTTTAAGTGGGCGGTATCTTTTAAAGCATGGCTATTTAAAATTGCCCATAACGAATGTATCAATAAAATAAGAGATCGCCGTTGGGATACTATCGAACACAATGATGAATATCTTGAAAGTATAACCAATGATGACAATAGCCATGAAGATTTTGGGACAGCACTTTCATTATCAATGGTTAACCTGTCCTTTGCTGATCGTAATATTATGCTACTACGTTACCGCACAGGTTTGGAATTTCAAGAAATAGCCGATATTTGTCACCTCAATATTTCAGCGGTAAAAATGCGTCATAAAAGGGTTGTAGATTTTTTACAACAGCGATTAAAGCAGTAAAGTTTGGTAACCTGTGTAACTATGGATAAGATAATTTTAGGGCCGTTTTTATTCAGGGTAAATATAAAAATATCACTCGGCATTAATAAACTTTATGGTTAAGGATATATGATGATTAAACCACTATTCACTTTGTTGACTGCTTTAATACTAGGCAGTCTGATCTTAACGATTTCTACAGCACAAGCTGCTGAGGTGAACATCACTTGGACGGAGCCTGATAAATACCGAGATATTGATTCAGGAACCGAAGGTCGAAAACGCTTTCGAGAAAATATGTTTAACGAATTTGAAAAACATTTATCCAAACTTGCCAAAGCATTACCTGCATCTCAAATACTTAATATAGACGTAACAGACATTGATTTAGCCGGTGATGTTCTCGCCAGTGGCCTACATCAAATCAGAGTGATTAAAGACCTTTATTTTCCAAGAATAAAACTATCATTTACATTAATAAATGCTGAGAAAGTCATAATACTTAGCGACAATGTTAATTTAAAAGATATGAGTTTTATGATGGGTGGACGCTTAAAATATAGAAATAATGCGTTAGGCTATGAAAAAAAATTGCTTGATGATTGGTTTAAAGATGCTTTCGCAGACTATGTTGATAAATAAGCGTCACATTTTTAACGTTATATAAAGCAAAAGGCCATCTTTATAGTGCAATAAAGATGGCCTTTTTATTTTTACTTTTAAACGGTACCGTTAATGAGTAACCGTTGCACTGTTTTCAAAGTTCGCTAAAACGGTAAAAAGCTTTTCTATTTTCTTTACCGTATCTATTAGCGTTTGTTGATCTGATGTTTTTTGCCAAAAAATTAAATCGTTCGCGACTTCTTCAACATAAGGCTGAAAAGTATTTGCCGAACATTTGAAACCAGCGTCTGCTTTAAATATTGCCTCAAAGCTTGCTTGCTTGTTTTTTCTTAAATCAGCTAAAGTCGCATCAGCGGCTAGCGATTTTTTTAAAATAATTGAAATATTATCAACGAGTTGCTTACTAACAGTTGCGCTCATAGTGTCTCTATATTGACGATTGTTTTGATATATCGCTATTATGCCAAATTGATGGGCGTTTTGTTAGCTTCTCCCGCAATTTCTCGTACTAATTTTGGCATTAAAAAGCCAGGTAATATCGCCATCATTTTTTGGACGATTATTTTTGCCTCTTCTTCACAAATATCAAAGTGAGCAACCCCTTGTACGGGATCAAACATATGTAAGTAATAAGGTTGAATACCACTATCAAATAAAGTTTCGCTGAGTTGACATAAGAGTTTGGCGTCATCGTTCACTCCTTTTAATAATACGCTTTGATTGAACAAAGGAATTCTTGCCACACGAAGTTTTTCGAGTGCTTGCTTTACTTCATCATCGATTTCATTAGGGTGATTAATATGTAAAACCATGGTTGCCTTTAATCGAGTTTCAGACAAAATGTTCACTAATGATGTTGTTATGCGCTGCGGGATAACAATGGGTAAACGCGTATGAATACGCAAGCGTGTCAAATGCTTAATTGGCTCAAGTTGTTCAATAAGCCACTGTAGGTGATCATCACTTGCCATTAAAGGATCGCCACCACTGAAAATCACTTCATTAATTTCAGGATGATCGGCAATATATTTTAGCGCCGGCTGCCAGCGAACTTTATTGGGACTGTTTTCATCATAAGGAAAGTGGCGACGAAAACAATAACGGCAATTAACTGCACAACCTGACTTTATAATCATCAAGACTCTGTGCTTATATTTATGCAATAAGCCTTCGGCAACAGTGTCGTGCTCTTCTAGTGGATCCATTGAATAGCCATCAGAGACAACAAACTCATCAGAGAGTGGCATAACCTGTTTAAGCAGCGGATCGTTAAAGTCGCCTTTTTTCATTCTTGTAATAAAAGGTCGGGGTACACGGACCGGAAATAACTTACGTGCTGAAAAGTGTTGCAGATAATCTTGGCTGTCAATTTCTAGCATATCTAAAAGCTTTTTCGGATCTGTAACGACATTACTTAACTCTTTTTGCCAAGAAATGTGCAATTGTTCGCTTATTTGGGGTATTATCTGCGGCATTTGTAATTTCAATTTAAATCTCTGCGTTATTTGTTTGAGTATAAGAGAACATTCATATGGCTAATTTTAGTACAAACCAATTTAAGGCTGGCCTTAAATTAATGATTGACGGCGAACCATGTAACATTTTAGAAAACGAATTAGTAAAACCAGGTAAAGGCCAAGCCTTTAGCCGCGTAAAAATTCGTAAACTTATTTCTAATAAAGTCTTAGAAAAAACCTTTAAATCAGGCGAGTCTTGCGAAGGCGCTGATGTAATGGAAACCGAGCTAGCGTACTTGTATGCTGACGGTGAATTCTGGCATTTTATGAATAATGATACCTTTGAGCAAATTGCCGCTGATGAAAAAGCAGTTGTAGATTGTATTAAATGGTTAAAAGAAGGCGATCTTTGTACCATTACTTTATGGAATGGTTCACCTATCACAGTAACAACCCCTAATTTTGTTGATCTAGATGTTACAGAAACAGATCCAGGATTAAAAGGTGATACTGCCGGTACGGGTGGAAAACCAGCAACTTTACATACCGGTGCGGTTATTCGTGTACCGCTATTTATTCAAATTGGTGAGACAGTTAAAGTGGATACGCGTACGGGTGAATACGTATCGCGTGCAAGTAAATAAGCACTTTTAACGATTATCTACTGTGCTATTTTCAATAAGCGTCTTAATAAGTAGCCAGGGCATTTGGGCTACTTAGCTTTATTGTCACTTAGCAATGAATAAAATTTAGTATTAAAAAAACCTGCTGATGCAGGTTTTTTTTATAGATAAATGACTAGTTTATCTGTCTAGTATGAAGTTTTAGATAATCAAATAGCTCTTTGTAATACTTGCCAAGCTTTTCTGATTTTTTCTCTTTTGCCGCTTGTCGTACTAATTGACGTAGCTTTTGTCTTTCCATCGACTCATGCTCGTTCAGTAAAGCTTCAACAAAGTCATTACCCTCATCAATAGCGTCATCACGCATCTTTTCAAGCTTAACAAACTTAGCTGTTTCTTGTTGATGCTTATTTGCCATAACATCAAGAGCATGTTTAATTGGCTCTAAATCAGATTCTGATAATATTCTTGCCAAGTGGCGAACATGGCGACGTAATGCTTCATGTTTGTTTTTAATTTTATCAGCTAAAATTAAGGCGTCCTTAATCTCCTCAGTAAAAGGAATTTTACTGCGCTGATGCTTAGATAAATCAATAAGCGACTGTCCAAAGATTTGTAACTGGATCATTTCACGCTTTACTTCTGATTTACTTTTTAATTCTTCATCTAATTCATCGATATCGTTAGCAGAGTCGGGCATAATATTCGTTATTAAAGTGATAATTATCGCTATTATACTCGTAAGTGCTTATGGTATACAGCGCATATTCTCCAATTTCCTGCATTTATAGAAGAAAACAATAAATTATGACTGAAACGATGAACGCTAAACAATCGATGAACGAACAATTAAGAGACGTTGAGCAACGTGTAGCACAAGTACTCGACTTAGCAAAATCGCTAGGAGCAGATGCAGCTGAAGCTTCTATAAGCCGCCAACAAGGGTTAAGTGTTGGTACGCGGTTTGGTGAAGTTGAAACGGTTGAGTTTACTAATGACGGTGCATTGGGTATTACTGTTTACCAGCAAGGTCGTAAAGGGAGTGCTTCAACCGCAGATTTATCAGAAGCGGCGTTAAAACAAACAGTACAAGCGGCGGTTAATATTGCAAAGTATACCTCTGTTGACGACTGTTCAGGATTAGCAGACAAGGACATGCTTGAAATGTCGCCTGCTGATTTAGACTTATATCACCCAAAAGTTTTAACAACAGACCAAGCTATTCAACTCGCCAAAGAATGTGAAGATAGTGCGCTAGCGTATGATCCTCGTATTACTAACTCAGATGGTGCCTCACTTGATAGCTTTGAAGGCTATAAAGTGTATGGTAATACCAATGGGCAAATTGTTGGCTATCCAAGCTCTCGACATAGTTTAAGCTGTGTAATGATTGCCTCTGAAGGTGATGATATGCAAAGAGATTATGCTTACACCGTTAATCGTGATTTTGATTTAATGGATAATGGCATCGCTATTGGTCTGCAAGCATCAAAAGAAGCGCTATCGAGATTAAATGCTCAAAAATTACCGACAGGAAAAGTGCCGGTGATGTTTCGTGCCGACATTGCTAATTCCATTTTTGGACATTTTATAGCGGCGATCAGCGGTGGTAATTTATACCGTAAATCATCTTTTTTAATGGACGCTATTGGCAAACAAGTTTTTCCTGAATTTTTAAATATCAGTGAACGCCCTCATATTTTAAAAGGGTTAGCGAGTAGTGCTTTCGACAGTGAAGGCATAAAAACGGTTGACCGTGAAATTATTGTCGATGGTTGTTTAGAGACCTATCTATTAACCAGTTATTCAGCACGTAAGTTAGGACTTAAATCTACTGGCCATGCCGGTGGTATTCATAATTGGCAAATTAATGCCAAAGGTTCTGCCAATGGCGGTGACTTTAATGCCATGTTGAAAAAACTCGGTACTGGCTTTCTTGTCACTGAATTAATGGGACAAGGCGTTAATGTAGTCAATGGTGATTATTCACGTGGCGCTGCCGGTTTCTGGGTTGAAAACGGCGAAATTGCTTACCCGGTATCAGAAGTTACCATTGCGGGTAATTTATCTGATATCTTTAAAGGCTTAGTTGCTGTCGGTAGTGATGTTGACTTACGAGGCAGTATTTTAACGGGTTCATTGTTAATTGAAGAGATGCAGGTTGGCGGCAATTAATCAAATCGTGTTATTTTAACAAGATACATTTGATTATTAAAACCAACAGACCAATATTGAGATCTTGAAAAGCTATCAAGATCTCAATAAGCCCATATCAGTTTAGGTTAGGAATAAAGTTGCAGTCCCTAAGAAAGCGAATATTCCAACCACATCGGTAATCGTTGTTAATATCACACTACCAGCGAGAGCAGGGTCAATATTCATCCGTTTCAAAAACAGCGGGATAGCGACACCAGCGATACCAGCAGCGGTTAAATTCATTAACATTGCAAAGGCTATTACGCCACCAAGCATTAAATTTTGTTGCCAAATAGCCACAACACCGGCAATTAATACCGCCCAGATAACGCCATTAAGAAAACCAACAGCAAGTTCTTTCTGAATGAGTATTCTCGCATTTGAGTCGCCAACATGGCCTAGTGCAATGGCACGAACAACCAGTGTTAAGGTTTGGTTACCGGCAACACCCCCCATACTAGGCACTAAAGAATTTAAAATAGCTAAAATAGCCAGTTGGCTTAAAACACCTTCGAACATACTCGATACAGCAACAGCCAGTAGTGCGGTAATGAGATTAACGCCAAGCCAAATAGAGCGTTGTTGCGTGCTTTTTAAAACCGGAGCAAAGGTATCTGCCTCTCCATCTAAGCCCGCCATACTCATCATTGAATGTTCGGCATCCTCACGAA
The DNA here is from genome assembly GCF_014077345.1 of Colwellia sp. BRX8-4. Taxonomy (NCBI): domain Bacteria; kingdom Pseudomonadati; phylum Pseudomonadota; class Gammaproteobacteria; order Alteromonadales; family Colwelliaceae; genus Colwellia; species Colwellia sp. BRX8-4. Next base: position 47,719 of record NZ_JACGVS010000005.1, on the reverse strand, counting down.
TAATATCAATAACATCGTCTATCGTGATACGACCAAGCAAACGGCCTTCATCATCAATAACTGGTGCAGAGAACCAATCAAATTTTTCAAAGAGTTGCGCTACGTCACTATCAGACAAATGCACTTGAATTGCTTCAATATCTTTATCAATGAGTGTTGAGACGATAATTTCAGGTTTAGCGGTAATGATCGCCGCTAGAGAAACGGCGCCAATAAAGTGATTTTTACCATCGACCACATAAAAAGAATCGGTCGCTTCAGGTAAATCACCCCGTAAGCGCAAATAGCGCAATACCACATCAACCGTTACATCGGGACGAATTGTTATGGTATCGGTATTCATGATACCGCCAGCGGTATCTTCTTCAAATGATAACGCGGCTTCGACTCGACCTCGGTCTTGCGAGTCCATAGCACTTAATACTTCTTGATAAACACTATCGGGTAGAGTACGTAAAACTTCAGCTAAATCATCAACATCCATGCCTTCAGCAACGGCGGCTAATTTTTCAGGGCGGATAGTTTTTAAAATACCTTTTCGAACTTCCTCATTGAGTTCTTCAAGTACTTCACCGTGATTATCTGCGTCGATAAGTTGCCATAAAACGGCACGACTTTTCGGGTGAGATGACTCTAATATTAAAGCAATATCATAAGCTGGCATGTTCTGTAGTAATTTTCGAACGTGCACAAACATTCCGCTACCAAGTGCTTTATTGACTTGTTGCAGGCGTTGATGATTTTGTTGTTGCTCTGATATTTCCGGCATAAAGTTTTCCTGTGCCGCAGTAATACGAAAATTATATTGTTTATATCTTAGTCAAGATGCGCTGGCTAAGGTGTTGTAATGAATGATAACGTAACTTTATTTTTTATTCAGTCTTTTTATCATTCGTCTTCATCAAATTTATCAGAAAATAACTGGCATACATCGTCAAGTGCTTGTTGAGCATCTTCTCCTTGGGTAATAACCTCTACGGTTTTTCCAAAGCCACCGGCCAGTAACATTAACCCCATAATACTACTGGCATCAGCTTCTTTGCCCTCTAAGCAAATAGTAACGTTAGCATTAAGCTTTTGGCTTAACTGGGCAAGTTTAGTTGCAGCACGTGCATGTAATCCCAGTTTATTGCTAATGGTTAATGATTTATTATATTTTGGCATACAGTGACCGTTATTAAGTGCTTTGTATTTTAATATCGCGATGATGAGACTGAACATCTTCGCGTTCTTTTCTAAGATTGTTTGCTAATATTTCTGCAATATAAACCGATCGGTGTTTTCCACCCGTACAACCAATGGCGATAGTAATATAGCTGCGATTGTTTCTTTCTAAGTGGGGTAACCACGTCATCATAAAACTGTTAATTTGCCAGATAAATTTAGTGACAATCGGTTGGCTAGCAAGAAAGTCTCGCACGGGTTGATCTAAACCGGTAAAACCTTTTAAGTCTGTTTCCCAAAAAGGGTTAGGCAGAAAACGTGCATCAAAAACATAATCTGCGTCTTGTGGTACACCGTGTTTAAAGCCAAAAGATTCAAACACCACCACCATAGATGCCGAGGTTTTGCCTAAAATTCGCTCACGCACTAAATCAGATAATTGATGAGGTGATAACTGACTGGTATTAATATACAAACCCGCACGCGTGGAAATAGGTTCAAGCAGCTTTTTCTCTAAAGAGATGGCTTGGTCAAGTGGGATATTTTGTTTAATCAAAGGATGTAAACGACGCGTTTCACTAAAACGTCGAATAAGATCAGAGTCATCAGCATCTAAATACAGAATATCGAGTTTTACCGTTTTTGGTAGATAATCTAATATTTCTGAAACGTCATTAGGGTCATTGGGTAAGTTACGTACATCTAAACTAACCGCTACTTTGTCGTAATCATTAATAACGGTATGTGCTAATGCAGGCAATAAATTCACCGGAATATTATCGACACAGTAGTAGCCTAAATCTTCGAGTACACGTAAGGCGACACTTTTACCTGACCCTGAGCGACCACTGACTATCAAGAGTTTCATTTGAGTTTTCCTGGATTATTATTAGATTTTATTAACGTTTAGCATGCTTTATTAAAGTAAAAAGCTCTTGCGAATTTTGGCATTTTCTTACTTGCTTTGCGAATTGTTTAGTACTAAATATTTGCGCGATACTTTGTAAGGTATCTAAATGTTGTTGGCAGTTTTCTTCGGGGACAAATAACGCAATAATAATATCGACAGCACGGTTGTCTATCGCATCAAATTCAACGGCTTGTTCACTGGTCAGCAATACAGCAATAACTTGTGACGTATTAGTTAATCGACCATGAGGAATCGCAATGCCATTCCCTATGCCGGTAGAGCCAACTTTTTCACGCGCCATTAAGCTTTCGAATAATTGATGAGTATCAATATTATCGAATTTTTTTGCCGCAGTTTCGCTAATTATTTCAAGGAGTTTTTTTTTGCTTGTACCCTTAATCGCACACAGGGTGCAATCAAGGGTAAGGATATCTTGCAACTTCATTATACTACTTAGATTCTTTGGTGAGTGAACAGGCGATAAACAGCATTAATGCTGATTCGTTTTACCTTTGTACTTCAATATTTGCCGGTCAAGCTTAACAACAAGACTATCAATAGAGGCATACATGTCAGCATTTTCAGCTTTTGCATGTAAATCAGAGCCACTAACGTGAACAGTCGCTTCAGCAATTTGATTTGATTTTTCAACGGTGAGAACAACATGAACATTATTGATATGATCAAAATGTCGGTTTAATTTTGCCATCTTAGTCGTGACGTTTTCTCGTAAAGCTTCGGTAATGTCAACATGGTGGCCAGAAAGATTAATTTGCATAAGCTTAATTCCTCATCTTTTCGTTAAAGTAAACTTTTTCGTTGGTTAGAAGGTGGAATAGAAAGTGACTCTCGATATTTTGCTATGGTACGTCGAGCTACATTTATCCCTTGATCGGCTAATAAATCAGCCATTTTACTATCACTAAGTGGTTTTGCTGGGATTTCGGCAGCAACAAATTTTTTGATTAATGCACGAATAGCTGTTGATGAACATTCGCCACCGCTTTCGGTGCCAACATGGCTTGAGAAGAAAAACTTCAGTTCGAAAATTCCACGTGGCGTATGCATATACTTTTGTGTCGTCACTCGTGAAATGGTTGATTCATGCATATCGACAGCTTCGGCAATATCATTTAAAACCATTGGACGCATGGCTTCATTACCATGTTCAAAAAAGCCAATTTGACGTTGTACAATACAGTTTGACACTTTTAATAAGGTATCATTACGGCTTTCTAAGCTTTTAATAAACCATTTAGCTTCTTGTAAATTTGAGCGAATAAATTGTGTGTCCGCTGTCGACTTCATCGAACGTGACATCGAAGCATATTGCTGATTCACCGAAAGTTTTGGCGCAGTATCAGGGTTTAATTCGACCACCCAACGGCCATTTTTCTTTTCAACAGACACATCAGGAATAACATACTGATCGTCACTCTTCATCACACTATCGCCGGGTCTAGGATCAAGTGATTGAATAAGACGCACCACTTCGCGCAGTTGCTCTTCTTTCAGTCGAGTTTTACGCATTAATGTACGATAGTCTCGGCTACCCAGCAGATTAATATGGTCACGCAAAACTAACTTACTTTCTGCTAACCAAGGTGTAGCGGGGTCAAATTGATTAAGTTGAATGATTAAACATTCTGAAATAGAACGAGCAGCGACACCGACAGGATCAAAGAGGTTAATACGTTTTAGTACCACCTCAATTTCATCAAGCTCTACTCCTTCAATGGCAACACTTTCTAAAATGTCTTCACTAGATACCGTTAAGTAACCGGCGTCATCAACAGCATCAATAATTGCTGTCGCTATAGCGCGGTCTGTTTCGGTAAAAGGGCTTAATTCCATTTGCCAGCGCAAATGATCTTGAATGGAGTCTTGAGTCTCGCCTTGGTAAGTATAATCTTCTGAAGCTGGGCCTGAGCTTGAACTTGCTGCACCGGCCGTGTAGTTATCATCCCAAGTGGTATCCATGTTTAATTCTTCAGGGATATCGTTCTTGTCCATGGCTTCAGTGGTGGTGATTTCATCAATGGTAGGCGTAGCGTCTTCGCTACCATCAGAAGCAGGGGCTTCTTTAACATCACCAGTACCGGCAGTGTGAGCTTCTTCAAGGTTGTCAGTACTTTTATCTTCGGGATTATTTGAAGACTCATCCATTTCTAATAATGGATTACTTTCTAAGGCTTCCTGAATTTCTTGTTGAAGCTCTAACGTAGACAGTTGCAGCAATTTGATTGCTTGCTGCAATTGTGGCGTCATGGTTAATTGTTGTCCTATGCGGAGTTGTAGAGTAGGGCGCATTTAGGTCATTAACTTCCTATTATTTTTAATGGGATATTTTCGTTTTTTTCATACGAAGATACTATTCATTTACTGACTACTATAGCGTGAATTGTTCACCAAGGTATACATCTCTTACGTGTTGATTTGCAAGAATTTGATCTGCAGTACCTTCTGCAATAAGTTCACCATGACTAACAATATACGCATGTTCACATACATCGAGAGTTTCACGTACATTGTGATCAGTGATCAACACACCAATGCCACGTTCTTTTAAGTGTAGAATAATTTTTTTAATATCACCTACTGAAATTGGGTCAACACCAGCAAAAGGTTCATCTAATAAAATAAATTTTGGTTCAGCAGCTAATGCGCGAGCAATTTCTACTCGGCGGCGTTCACCACCAGATAAGCTCATGCCTAAATTATCTTTGATATGACCTATGTTGAATTCTTCAACAAGATGTTCTAATTTCTCTTCACGTTCAGCATCTGATAATTCTTTTCGTGTTTGTAAAATAGCCATAATATTGTCGTAAACACTGAGTTTTCGAAAAATAGAGGCTTCTTGTGGTAAATATCCGATGCCTTTTCTCGCACGCTCATGCATAGGCGCTAACGTCAGGTTTTCGTCATTTAAGATAATATCGCCACTATCACTTTCAACTAAACCCACAATCATATAAAAAGAAGTTGTTTTTCCGGCACCATTTGGGCCTAGTAAACCGACTATTTGTCCTGCTGAAACTTGCATACTGACATTTTTAACCACTTTTCTGCCTTTATAGGCTTTGGCAAGGCCTTTTGCCATTAGGGTGCTAGTGCTCATAAATTAATTTTTTCCTGAGTTTTCGCGTCTGTGGTTGTCGCTTTAATTTTTTCTTTCGGCTGAAAAATCGTTTTAGTGCGTTCGTTAGATTTACTTTCAGCATTAACATACTGAGTGGCAATATTGTAAGTAATTCTACTGCCACTAACCTCACTACCTTCTTGCTGTAATAACGCATTTCCTGAAATTATCACTAAATTATTTGCGGGCTCATATCTTATTTCGTCTGCTTGTAAGCTAAGAGGAGTACCATCGGCTAAGGTTTGTTTAAAGGTTGCTGGCTTCCCTTTAGCGATATAGGTTTTTTCTTCACTGCCAGATTGAGTCAGCACTTGTACTAAATCAGCACGTATAACTAATGAACCTTGAGTGATCACCACGTTATCAATATAGCTGAATATTTTATTTTTAAGATCAACGGCTTGTCTTGAAGCGTTAATTTCAATCTTTTGTTTTATATCAAATTTTTCAGCGAAAGCTGACGAAAATAGCGGAGTTGATAACAATAAGCACAGTAGGCTATTTTTTAACAATTTCATAAATTGATTTCACATGTTTAGTTAGTGTCATTTGGTTGGTGTTTAAGTCGACAATTAAACCTTTACCATCGATGGTAAATCCTTTACCGATAATTTTAATTTCTTGTTCTGAACTTATGATGTTAGTTTTTAGATCAAGTTCAAAGTATTTTCCTTGAACTTCTTGTAATAAGCTATCGGGATCTGTTGCTAACAGGCGGACATGCTTTGCTAATTTTACCCGGTTGTTATTGTATAATATGCCTTCATTGGCAGATATTTTCCATGCGGGCGCATCATTTTTTGGATGAAGTGTGTATTGAGGAAACTCAAAGTTGGTAATACTTAACTCAGGGTAATGTTCCATACGATGGGCATCAACAACATAAGCTAAACTTCCTTGATGTTTATAAACATTACTGTGTAAATTTTCGGCAATAAAATCAGGGGTCAGCGTCTTATCAATCGCTTGTAATTGTGGTGCTGAGGAATTTCTCCATTCAATTATACCGTAAACGCCTCCCGCAATTAGAAAAAACAACAAGGTTAAACTATAAAGTCGATTCATATACTCGCACCCGAAGCATTTGCTAAGGTGTTTTGGCTAAGCATGATTAAATCGCATATTTCTCGAACAGCACCAAAACCGCCATGGTTAAAAGTGGTGTAATTTGCGATAGATAAAATACTTGGGTGGGCATCTTGAACAGCAATACCCAAGCCTACAGCGTTGATACACTCATAATCAGGCATGTCATCACCAATATAAGCAATTTCCTCGAGGGATAGCTTTAATTGCTTAGCCATCGTTTTCAAGGCGGGTAATTTATTTTCTTCACCTTGCACTATATATTTAACATTTAAGGCTGACATACGTGTTGCGACAATATTTGATGTTCTCCCGGTGATCACCGCTACATCGACACCGCTGGCGCCTAATGCTTTTATGCCGTAGCCATCTTTAGTGTGAAAAGCTTTTAATTCTTCACCATCGTTACCCAAATAAATACGGCCATCAGAAAAAACGCCATCAATATCACATATCAGCAGCTTTATTGTTTTCATGGTATTGAATGCTGTGTCAGTAATTTCGCCATAGAGTGTTTGCATATTAGATAAGACCTGATTTTAGTAAGTCGTGCATATTCATTGCGCCAATAGGTATATTATTGTCATTAACAATAATTAAACCATTAATTTTTTTGTCTTCCATGATTTTTAAGCCTTCGGCGGCTAGCATATCTTGATGAGCCACAGTGGGATTTTTTGTCATCACTGATGCAATAGTATCGAGATGTATATCAATACGTTCATCAAGAATACGACGTAAATCTCCGTCAGTGAATAAGCCTTGTAATTGACCACTCTCGTCGACTACCGCCGTCATCCCCAAACCTTTTAATGATACTTCAACCAACGCATCCTTAATTTTAGCATTAGCATTTACAGTTGGTAAGCGCTCACCACTATGCATTATATCGCTAAGACGTAGTAATAGGCGTTTTCCTAAACTACCACCGGGATGAGAGAGTGCGAAGTCGTCAGCGGTAAAGCCGCGAGCATTTAATAAGGCAACAGCGAGTGCATCACCCATTACTAGGGTTGCTGTGGTACTTGATGTTGGCGCTAATCCTAGTGGACAAGCCTCTTGTGAAACAGCAACACAGACATGGGTATCGCCTAGTTTTGCTAAGGTTGAGGCTGGATTCCCCGTCATCGCAATAAGTTTAGCGCCAATACGTTTTATGACTGGCACTATTGCTAACACTTCACTGGTTTCGCCCGAGTGCGAAATAGTTAACACGACGTCATCACCGGTAATCATACCTAAATCACCGTGACTTGCTTCACCAGGGTGAACAAAAAAAGAAGGTGTGCCGGTGCTCGCCAGCGTTGCAGCAATCTTGCCACCGATATGGCCTGACTTGCCCATGCCAGCAATAATAACCCTACCTTTACAGTTAAACATTAACTGACAGGCATATTCAAAGTTCTCATCAATGTACTGGGCTAACTCTGCAATAGCCTGTTGTTCTATGTGAATAACGTCTAACGCTAGTTGTTTGAAATCGTTCATTATTAGCCCGTTTTTATTTTGTAAATTGCTATTATAGTGTTTGTTATTGCTTTATTTGACTAAAAAGTAGCGCTTGATAAGCGATAAAAGCGCCTATTAATAACAAACCTTTTAAGCGGCCAATGCAAAACTTTCCGGCACGACGAGTAAAACACAGTATAAATAATAATACGGTAACGCCAAGCATGTAAGGAGCGTCACGTGCTGCGGCATCTGAATCTACTTCGCCAGGTGCAATTAAGCCAGCGAGCGAGAGTACGGCCAAAATATTAAAGATATTAGAGCCAATAATACTCCCTAGCGCTAAATCATCTTCTTTCTTGATAATACTCATAATACTTGCAGCAAGTTCTGGCAAGCTTGTGCCAACGGCAATAACGGTCAAACCAATCACTAAGTCACTTATGCCAAATGCTTTAGCAATAAAAACGGATGAATCGACCAGGTAGCTAGCACTCATAGGTAAGAAAATAATACCAACGACTAGCCAAAGTAAAGATTTAGGTTTGCTAACCGCGTCTGGCACTTCTTGTTCAGCTTCAATGATCAATGGATCATCAATTGGCCGAGTTTTAGAGGCTCTTATGGTGATAAAAAGTAACGCAAATATATAAACAAAAAAGCCGATCATCAGTGATAAGCCTTCGTTAAAGCCAAAGTAATCGTCAGAAAGCATCCAATAGGCTAGGGCGGTAACAATTAAAATTAATGGAATTTCTCGTCTTACCGTTGATGAGGATACGTTTAAAGGTTGAAATAATGCCGTTATACCGAGTACCAAAGCAATGTTAGTAATGTTTGAACCGATTGCGTTACCGATAGCTGTATTATTGTTACCGTCTAAAGATGCTGTCGCTGCAATCATCATTTCTGGAGCAGATGAACCCATGGCAACAATAGTTAAACCAATAATCATCGGTGAGATACCAAAATTTCTTGCTAATGATGAGGCACCAAAAACAAATTTATCAGCACTCCATACCAGAGTAACAAGTGAAACAAGTAAAATTAGAATCTGTAATAACATTAAGGGCTCCTATATTAAGAGCGTAAATTGTCGCTGGTTGCGAAGCAAAAACAAAGAGAAATAATCAGATCTTGGTAAAAAAGTGCCCAAAAGGCGGTTTTTTTACATGCCATTGTTAAAAAATAGCCAAAGTAAAAATTTCATTAAAGCAAAAATATATCTTCTGAGAGTAAAATCTTACACTTTATTACGTTTTTACACGCTTTCTTACGATTTTTATTTACATTTTTAACGCAATTTTAATGACGTTTTTTGATTGCTCAGGTAAAATTCACCTGACTTTAATAATAACAACCAGTGACGTTATATAAATCTTATGCCTGAAAACTTGGTCGATATCCAGAACCTTACGTTTAAACGTGATGAACGAGTGATCTATGATGATATTAGTTTGTCGATCCCTAAAGGAAAAGTTACCGCGATAATGGGGCCAAGTGGTATTGGTAAAACCACCTTATTACGTTTAATTGGCGGTCAACTCAGACCCAATTCAGGTAAAATACTTTTTGACGGACAAAATATTCCAACATTATCACGCAGTGCACTTTATGAAGCGCGTAAACGTATGAGCATGTTGTTTCAAAGTGGCGCGTTATTTACCGATATGAGTGTTTACGACAATATTGCTTTTCCGATGCGCGAACACAGTACCTTGTCAGAATCGTTAATTGAAAAAATGGTATTAATGAAACTTGAGGTTGTTGGTTTACGCGGTGCACGAAATTTAGCACCTGGCGAACTTTCTGGTGGCATGGCACGAAGAGTTGCCCTTGCCCGCGCTATCGCCTTAGACCCTGAACTTATTTTGTATGATGAGCCTTTTGCGGGACAAGACCCTATTTCAATGGGTGTTATTGTTCGTTTAATAAAAGATTTAAATGAAGCATTAGGTTTAACCTCAGTTGTGGTCTCACATGACGTTACAGAAGTAATGAGTATTGCCGATTACATTTATATTATTGCTGAAAAGAAAATTATTGGTCATGGCACACCGTCAGAGATAAGTAAGCAAACATCACCACTGGTGCAACAATTTATTCAAGGTGAAGCTGATGGTCCCGTACCATTTCATTTTCCTAGCGCCCCTTATCAAGATGAATTAATGGGTAAGGAGCCTAAATAATGAATAGTTTACAAAGTTTAGGTCATAACATTATTGCCACGATTACGGGATTAGGGCGAGCAATAGTTTTATTACTTTCTGCATTGCTTCATGTGCCGAATGTACGTAAAGGCTTTCCTCTATTGGTGCAGCAGTTATATTCTGTTGGCGTACTTTCACTGATGATAGTGGTGGTATCCGGTTTATTTATAGGCATGGTTATCTCTTTACAAGGCTATACTATTTTAGTGGGTTATGGTGCTGAAGGCAGTTTAGGACCTATGGTCGCACTCTCTTTACTCCGTGAATTAGGCCCTGTGGTTGCGGCACTATTATTTGCAGGACGTGCAGGCTCGGCATTAACCGCCGAAATTGGTTTAATGAAAGCAACAGAACAATTATCAAGTTTAGAAATGATGGCAATTGATCCTTTACGTCGTGTGATTGCGCCAAGATTCTGGGCAGGGTTTATTAGTTTACCTTTGCTAGCCGCTATTTTTTCTGCCGTAGGGATATTAGGTGGTCATCTCGTCGGTGTTGAATGGTTGGGCGTAGACAGTGGTACATTCTGGTCAGTGATGCAGGCTCAAGTTGATTTTCAAAAAGATATTCTTAATGGGGTGATAAAATCGGTTGTTTTTGCTTTTGTTGTCACTTGGATAGCTGTTTATAAAGGTTACGATTGTGTACCAACATCAGAAGGTATTAGTCGAGCGACAACTTCAACAGTTGTACAATCATCATTATTGGTTTTAGGGTTAGATTTTGTATTAACAGCATTAATGTTTGCGAGTTAATGTTTGCTGTTAGTTAATTTTTATAATAATTTTTATTTTAGGTTTGGTGGAAGACATGGTGTCGAAAAAAATTGAGTTAATGGTAGGTTTATTTGCAGCAATAGGTATTGCTGCGTTGCTTATGCTTGCGCTGAAAGTTGCTGATAGCGGTATTTCCGGTAATAGTGAGACATATCAACTTTATGCTAAGTTTGATAACATTGGCGGTCTAAAAGTTCGTTCAGCGATAAAAGTGGGTGGTGTTGTTGTCGGTCGTGTTAGCCATATTACCATCGATGCAAAAGATTATACGCCGGTAGTCACTTTAGATATTTATACACAGTATATTAATTTTTCAGAAGCAACGTCGGTCTCTATTTTAACCGCAGGTTTGTTGGGTGAGCAATATGTTGGCTTACGACCTGGTTTTGTTGATGAATCGGTAGGCACGCTAGTTCCAGGTGACTTTATTGAAGATACTAAACCAGCATTAGTATTAGAAGAATTAATAGGACAATTTTTATTTAGTCAAGGAAGTGACTAGCAGGTTTACCAATGGAGAGTAGTAATATAATGAAAAAATTATTTACAGTAATAATCGCTTTAGCATTAATAGTGAGTATTAGTGCAACAGCAAAAGCGGTTGACAGTAAAAATCCGTACGCGATGATCGAAACGGTAGCGAAAGTAACGTTTAAACGTTTTTCTGACGAACAACCAGAGATTCGTAAGAACCCTGAAATATTGAAAGATATCGTTCGTGAAGAGTTGATGCCTTACATTAATTACCGATATGCAGCATTGAAAGTTATCGGTTTTAAAAACTTTGAACAAACAACTTCGCAAAGCAGAGCTGATTTCGTTGATGTTTTTAGAGAGTATTTAGTTACCTCATATGCACAAGTCTTTACCTTGTATAAGCAACAAGAAGTTGAATTTGAACCAGAAAGAGACTTTGATGACGCTAAGGTTGTTGCTGTTAGAACCTCGGTTTTAGACCCAGGTAGACCACCTATTGATATTTCATTTCGTGTTAGAAGAAATACCACAACCAATGAATGGAAAGCTTACGATATGGTCGCCGAAGGTGTTAGTTTGCTTGATAGTAAAGAAGCAGAGCTTAGCGGCTTAATACGTCAAAAAGGTTTGCCATACGTTACTGAAATGTTAAAAGAAAAAAGCGATCAAAAAATCGTTTTTAAGTAGCGTTAATAGGCTATTTCTGTGAAAATTAGGAATTGAAGTGAAGAAAATTAGTTTTATTGAAAAAGATTCCCGAGTTGTTTTTAGTGGTGAATTAACCTTATTAACTATTGATAATTCATTTGAAAAAAAATCAAAAGCTTTGATTAAATCAGGGGTGTTAATCTTTGATTTGTCAAATGTTTCAAAAGTCGATACGGCTTGTTTAGCTTGGCTACTTGCCATGCTAGAATTAAGTAATAAGACTGACTGCCAATTAACTTTTGATAATTTACCAAAAGATTTAATTAAATTAGCTCAGTTAAGTTGTGTTGATATGTTCTTACCAAAAACTGATAGTACGCTTAATCAGTAACCGGAGATAAATGTGGAAGTTTCAGATATAGAAAAATTACTTAATGATGCCCTTGAACTTGATGAGTTACATGTTGCATTTGATGGGTCACAATGCAAAGTGATTGCGGTTGCAGACTTTCTTGGTGAATTAAGCCGTGTAAAGAAGCAACAAGCAATATATGCACCTTTAGCAGAGACTATTAAAGCGGGTGCAATTCATGCGGTATCGATTAAAACTTTCACAACGTCAGTTTGGCAGCGTGAAAAAATGTTTAATCTTCCGCTTTAATTTTTCATAACCAAATAAGAATATTCTATTGGATGCATTTAAAATAACAGGTGGTACGGCCCTGAAGGGTGAAGTAACCATCTCGGGCGCAAAAAACGCCGCTTTACCGATATTAATGTCAGCACTTCTCTCTAAGACACCTATTACATTTAGTAACGTTCCTAAGTTAAATGATATTGAAACGACGATTAAATTGCTAAGTCAATTAGGTGCTAAAGCTCATTGGTCTGGTGACAATGAATTAGTTATTGATGCAAGTACCATAGATCATTGCCGTGCATCGTACGAGTTAGTTAAAACTATGCGCGCGTCTATATTAGTTTTAGGTCCGTTATTGGCGCGTTTTGGTCATGCTGAAGTTTCTTTGCCCGGCGGTTGTGCTATTGGCGCAAGACCAGTGAATTTACATATTCACGGTTTAAAGTTAATGGGCGCAGACATAGACGTTGAAAATGGTTATATCATCGCTCGCAATAATGGGCGTTTAAAAGGTGCGACCATTTTTATGGACACGGTAAGTGTTACCGGCACTGAAAACTTGATGATGGCTGCAGCATTAGCTGACGGTATTACCACGATCGAAAATGCTGCCCGCGAACCAGAAATTGTTGATTTAGCTAAGTGCTTAAACGCTATGGGCGCTAAAGTTTCTGGCGCAGGTACAGATACACTGAGCATAGAGGGTGTTGCCGAGTTATCAGGCACACAGTATCGTGTTATGCCAGATCGTATTGAAACAGGCACTTTTTTAGTGGCTGCTGCGGTTACTCAAGGCAAGGTTAAGTGTTTAAATACAGATCCTAAAGCTTTAGAAGCGGTTTTAAGTAAGTTACAAGAAGCTGGCGCAGAAATTACCTCCGGTGATGATTGGATCGAGCTAACGATGAATCAGCGACCCAAAGCGGTTAATATTCGCACTGCTCCTCATCCTGCTTTTCCTACGGATATGCAAGCACAGTTCGTGACAATGAACGTAATTGCAAAAGGTATGGCAACGACAACAGAAACTATTTTTGAAAATCGTTTTATGCATGTTCCTGAACTACAACGCATGGGAGCTGATATTAGTCTCGAAGGCAATACCGCTATTTCTTGTGGTGTTGAATCACTAAACGGTGCGCAAGTAATGGCAACAGACTTACGTGCATCAGCAAGTTTAGTGATTGCTGGCTTAGTGGCGACCTCAGAAACACAAGTTGACCGTATTTATCATATTGACCGCGGTTACCAAAATATTGAAGATAAACTACAAGCACTTGGTGCGAATATTACGCGCATTAAAGCGAGTTAGTCTGAAATTAAGATAAAAGATACGATTGATTAAAGCACCTTTTTAGGTGCTTTTTTTATCGCTCAATATAATGAATGGCTTAGCTGCATATTATCAGTGTTGTTATTTTGCTGAAATAACCAGATAGGTAAACTCGTTACGCTATTAATTAGCAATACCCTATTCTCTTAAACTGCTAGAATGCGACGTTATAGGTAAGCTTGAACAAAGCACGATAAATTGGCAAGTTATAAAGTGTTCAATACAAATAACACAGTAACAGAATGAGAGTATCCAGATGAATAGCATTGATCTTTTTGTAAAAAATTGGGGCAGTAAAAGCGCCATGGTACCGATAGCCAGTGAGGATATAACCGAGCTAGAATTAAAATTATCTGCTTACATGCCTGATGCATATAAATATTTGATTTCGACTTACGGTTTGGTACACACGCCAAATGTATTAACTAAAATCTGTGATTTAGGTGTCGATATTACCGAAGTACAAGATTTTTTAAGCCTTGATGATGTTTTTTCCCTCTCAAAGTTATATGAAATGACCGGTATGCCAAAAGGCCATATCTTGTTTGCATCTGATTGTAAGGGCAGTATGTTTTGCTTCAAACTTAGTGATTGTGCACACAGACAAGCAGACAGTGCAGTATGGTTCTATGATCACACGGCGGTAACGGTTAATCAGGTCGCTAATTCTTTTACAGAATGGCTGGAGGCATTTAATGAACTTTGATATTACAGAACTTGGCGTTCAGGAAAAATATCGCCTACTCAATGGTGGTGTTACACCAAGACCAATCGCTTGGATCAGTACACGTTCTAAATACGGTGTTGACAATCTTGCTCCTTACTCTTTTTTTACAGTGGCCAGTTGTAATCCTCCGGTACTTCTCTATACGCAGGTAACGCAGCGCAGTGGTCTTGATAAAGACACCTTACAAAACTTAAGAGAAACGGGTGAATGTGTTATCAATATTGTTAATAGCTCATTATTGGCTCAAATGAACAAAACAAGTGCCAGTATTAGTCTCGATGAAAGTGAGTTTGACTTTGCCGGGGTTGATAAAATAGGTAGCTGTAGCGTGGCACCATTTTCGGTTAAAGCGTCGCCAATTCGTTATGAATGCACATTAAGAGAACTTATTACTCTCGGTGATTTACCTGCTGGAGGAACGCTTGTGCTTTTAGATGTAAAGTCTATTTATGTTCGTGATGACCTATACAACGAAGCAGGCATAAACCAAGTGTTAATTGATTCTGTTGGTAAAATGGGCGGAGATGGTTATAGTCTCACTTCAGAATATCTAGCCCTTGATCGCCCATAAATTTATAATAAAAGTTTGTTTAAATGGTTAACCGTGACGAACTAAAAATATCAAATATCAAATATCAAATATCAAATATCGACCTCATCGATTAGTCAGAATACTAATAGAATGACAGTCGTTTAGTATCTAATAAGAGCCGTTATTATGCATTCAAAAATACAATTAAGTAAAGAAGACCTCAGACAAGATAAACCGACCCGCGATGAATATGTAAAGCAGGCAAAAATCCCTTTAGTATTGGTTTTAGATCATGTCACTAATAGCTACAACATTGGTGCATTTATTCGTTTAGCGGATGCTTTTGCTATTCAAAAAATTATTATTTGTGGCGAACTCACAATTTCAGATAAAAAATTGAAAAAGGCCTCTAGAAATGAAGCGAAATGGGTCGATATTGAATACAGTGATAGCACAACGGCAAGCTTACAATCATTAATAGACGACGGTTATACTGTTTTTGGCGTAGAACTCTGCCAGCAGTCGGTTGACTATAAAGAGATGGCATATCCCACTGCTTGTGCATTAGTGTTAGGTAATGAACGCAAGGGTGTAAGTGAAGCGGCATTAAAACTAAGCCATCATCAAATACATATTTCTATGTTTGGTATGGGTAATTCTCTAAATGTATCAACGGCTGGTGCTATCGTCTTAGCTGAGTGCGCTGATCAAATCCGCAAAATATCAGCAAATATAGCTACGAATTAACCCGTTATAAAACGTTAGCCATTAACGCAGAACGTTTATTGGCTTAACTTGTTTCACCGGGCTTTGGTACATCACCTTTACTAACATTTTGTTGTTCAGATATTTCTTGTGCCCACTTATGCTCGGCCGTGTCTGCTTTTATACCTGCTTGATTATTACAACGCAGTGCAGTAAACGATAGTTGGGTTAACAGCGGAAAATGGTCTGAACCAATTGACGGTAAACGCTTAATTTTTTGCAGTGTAAAATGTTTGCTGTGAAACAAATGATCTAAAGGCCATCGAACCAATGGGTAGTCGACATGAAAAGTGCTAAATACTCCTCGTCCAACGCGAGGATCGAGTAAACCACTAATTTTACGAAACAGTCGTGTGGTAGCAGACCAAGCAACATCATTAAGATCGCCTGTCACAATAACGGGTTGCTCACTGTCAGCAACACTTCGAGCAACAATCATCAGCTCAGCATCACGCTCTGCAGATTCATCATTCTCTGTTGGGCTTGGTGGCGCAGGATGAAGAAAATGCACTCGCACTTTATCGCCGCTACGCAACTCTATTGTGGTGTGTATTGACGGAACATCTTTTTCAACCAAATAACAGATTTCTTGTTCGGCGATAGGTAATCGTGAGAATACATGCATGCCATAGAGATTATCAAGTGGGCATTTAACGCTATAAGGCATGTCAGTTTCTAGGACGTTAAGCTGTTCTTCCCACCATAGGTCTGATTCTAGTGTGACTAGCACATCGGGCTGATGTTTTTTAATCAGTGCTATCAGTGCATCGGCATTACGATTGGGTGTCAGAACATTTGAAGTAATAATGCTAAGTTGTTTATCAGCATCACATTCAGTAGAGGTTTTAACCTCTTTGGGATAAATAAAAGTATAGGGTATTATCCAAGATAACTGCCATATCAAACACAGCGTTGTACTAATAATCAGTGCCTGCGTACTTACTCTTTGCGGATCAAGAAAAATAAAATGGGCGAGTAACAAAATCGTTGCAAGTATAGTGAACTGTAAGCGAGGAAAATCCATACCTCTAACAATCCAATGGGGATGTCGAGACAAGGGCAAAAGGGTTGTTAGCACAGTAAACAGGGTGAAAAATATGAGTATGGTTAACATTGAAAGCCTAATCTTGTTCGCTTAATCTTAATGTCTTGCGACTGTCGATATTTTCGTGATTGATTTTACTGATGCTTATAATAGTTGAAAATATAATGGGCTATTTATTGAAATAAATAGCCCTAAGCCTAGTTTACAAGTAAACACTTATAGGTGTTTACTTGTAAAAATCAACGCTTACTTTACTCTTGTGATACCGATAACAACAGCAATAACACCACCGATCATTCCTGCCCAAGCTTCAACAGGCGTATCACCGCTTAACGTACGAGTAAGTTGAGCGCTAGCTGAGTCATAAATGTTATAACCCCAAATCGCGACAGCAACACCAATAATGATAAGGGTAATACCAATAATTTTATTATTCATTTCTACTCCAAATATTTATAAGACGATAGTCTAATCGCGTTAATACTAACGAAAGCATATAACGCTATGTTAACAGTTTATCTACCACTTTCACCAATCAAAATATAATTCGACAATTTAATCACGCTGTAAAACGCTAATAAACTTAACATTAGCTTAAGTTATAGGCCTACAGATGAAAATTTATCATCGAAATTCCCACTTTAAATATGACTTATAATTCATTTTTACTACTTATATTGTAGTTTAGCCGAGCTGACTTACCTTATAAATGTAAGACATAACTTACATAATTAAGTGTGTATAGACTACATTTAGCCTTTTTTATACCTGTATAATATTACTCTTAAAATTTTTAACTATTTGTAGTTAATACAATTTTATCAAGAATTTAACGATACATAGAAGTATCGATATTATAAAAAAAGGAACGTACCACCATGAAAAAATTGTTAATTGTATCATCTTTGCTACTTGCATCAGGTTGTGCAACGGTAAAAGATTCAACCGTCACGGAGACGAAACAAAAAAAGGCGGCTGTTAGCCAAACATTGCAAGCGGATGTTGTCAGTAAAAAATACCTTAAGCGCAAAGTTGCGATAGGACGTTTTACTAATGAAACTAAATACGGACAAAGCTTCTTTATTGATAAAAATAATGATCGTATTGGTAAGCAAGCTATGGATATATTATCGGCTAAGTTGTTTGAAACCGATCGATTTATAATGCTTGAACGTGCAGATCTAGCGCAAGTTGAAAAGGAGCTTTCTATTGGCGGTGAGACGAGTCTCAAAAATGCGGCTGACTTTTTAATTGTTGGTTCTATTTCAGAGTTTGGCCGAAAAAACACCAGTGAAGTAGGAATTTTTTCAAGAGTTAAAAAACAAGAAGCCAATGCAACGGTAAACATTCGATTAATAGATGTATCAACAGGCCAGATAATCTATTCTGAGTCTGGTAAAGGGATCGCATTCTCTGAAGCGGGCAGTGTCATGGGCGTTGGTGATAAAGCAGGCTATGACAGTTCGCTTAATGATAAAGTGCTTAATGCGGCTATTACCGACTTAGCCTCAAATGTTATTGAAAACATGCTTGATAAACCTTGGAAATCTTACATTCTCTCTTCAGATGAAGGTAACCTAATTATCTCTGGCGGTAAATCTCAAAATATTTCTGAAAATTCTAAATTTACTGTTTATAAATCAGGTAACAAAGTTAAAAACCCACAAACTGGAATGTTTATTACCTTACCTGGAAAACCTATAGGTAACATTGTTGTGCTGACTTCTCTGGGTGACACCCCAGAAAGTGAGATATCAATTGCTTCAATTTCAACAGGTGATTTTAGTCAATACATTGCATCGGGTGACTTCTCTTCGTTATACATTCAAGAAAGTAAATAAAGGATTATAAAATGAAATTATTAAAAATATCATTGTGTGTGTTTATTGCCATGTACTTAAGTGCTTGTGGTTATAGCGAGGGAGTTCGAACTGCTGAGCCCGTATCATATGTTTACTTCACTGGAAATGCCGAAGGGGCAGAAGTGACAGTAGGTAAAGGAGAGGCTTTCGTTGTTGATAAATTAGGTGCACGTAAGATTTATAAGGTTGCTTCGGGTAAACAGCAAGTAACCATCACCAAGAATGGTGTAATAGTAGTTAACAGGATTGTACTGTTAGGTGACGGCCAGTCAAAAGAATTTAATGTACCTAAATAACAGCTAAGGACTCACAATGAAAACTAAAATTTTAATGATGGCTTGTGCGGTACTGCTAGCAACTGGTTGTGCAAGTGGCCCTAAGCCTATGTATGACTATGGTGAATATTCAGAGTCATTTTATGCAATGAAAAGGGATGCGGGTGAAATTTCTGAAGGCGAATGGAAGTTTGCGTTAGAAGATGTTATTCAACGTTCTGGTAACCAAGGCTTACGTGTTCCGCCTGGCGTATACGCCAATTTAGGTTATTTGCACTTAAAGTTAAATGATACCACAAAGGCAATTTCCTATTTTGAGTTGGAAAAAAGTGTTTATCCAGAATCAGTTATCTTTATGAATAATTTGATCAGTAAAGTTAAGGTACAGGGATAGTGATTATGTTTAATAAGGCTAGAACGTTGTTGGTTACTCTCGTTGTTGTTTTTGTTTCAGGCTGTGTCAGTAACAACCTCGTCACTAAACTAGACGAATTCCCAGAGATGTATAATGAAAAACCACGTTCATTATTAATAATGCCACCGATTAATTTAAGTACGGCAGCAGATGCGAAAGATTATTATGCGACTACGGTAGAAATGCCTATCGCGTTTCAGGGATATTATACTTTTCCATACGAGCTAACGTCAGAAATATTGAAACAAGAAGGTATTTATGATGCTGAACTTGTTTACGACATGCCACTAAATAAATTTCATGAGTACTTCGGTGCGGATGCGGTGTTATTTACCAAAATACTTAAGTGGGACACTAGCTATTTGGTTATTGCTTCAAGCTTAACCGTATCAATTGAAGCAGAAATAAAATCAACAAAAACATCTTCGACGTTATGGAAATATACCGGCACGGTTGTTGTTGATCTTAGTGGTGGAAATAATGGTGGTGGTTTAGCTGGGTTGATTGTTGGCGCAATAGCGACAGCGGTAAACACAGCAGCAGCTGATTACACCCGTTATGCAAGACAGGCTAATAGCCGGTTTGTTGGTACAGTACCGGTAGGGCCTTACCATCCTCTCTACCTTAAAGACCAGAAAGTTCAAATTCTGCAGCAAGCCTCAGAAAATAATAGTGCTAATTAACTCACTATAAATAATGCAGGATATTGTGTGATAATAAAATATAAAAGTGGCTTAGTTTCGCGCCACTTTTATATTATTTTTTCACTCAAATATCTCAGCTTGTTCAATGAAACCATCAGGTAAGCTAGTCGAGTGTTTTCTTAAAACGCAGTGCTGAAACAAGTAAACCAAAACAGGTAAAAGCAATTAACCATAGCATATCAAAACTCATCTCAATAACGGCAACATCACGTAATACTACACCTCTTATTAAGCGAATAAAGTGTGTCGCTGGCAGTGCTTCAGCAATATATTGTGCGGGCAGTGGCATACCTTCATAAGGGAACATAAAACCAGATAATAATATAGATGGCAGTAAAATAAATATTGTCATTTGCATTGATTGTAATTGGTTCTTAGCAATTGTCGATATAACTAAACCCAGTACTAAGCTGGCGCAAATAAACAGTAAAGTCGCAAGTGCTAGTTGGGCAAAACCGCCATTAAAGGGGACGTCAAATAGCCAATAACCTAAACCAAGAATAATACAGACTTGAATCGCACCAATAAAAATATAGGGAAATATTTTACCAATCATCAGCTCAAGTGAGCTAAGTGGTGTCGTAATTAACATTTCCATATTACCGCGCTCTTGCTCGCGAACAATGGCGGCCGAGGTAAACATTATCATTGTCATTGTTAATATCACGGCAACAAGTCCAGGCACTATATTAACCACACTTCGTTGCTCTGGATTATAAAGTAAGGTCACTTCAAACGTTGCGGTATTTCGGTTGGCGGGCTTATCTAATAACTCTGTAAGTGGCATATTACGTAAACTTTTAATACTACCTGCTATAACAGTATCAGAGCCATCAACTAACCACTGTGCTATTGGCCTGCTCGTTTCTTGTTTACTCGAGGGTGGCAAACCAAAACCTACACTTGGGTGTCGAACTAAACGCTGGCTAACGTCTTGTGGGATAATTAATACTGCACGCACTTCACTGCTATCGATGGCGGCTTGTGCTTCCTTTACCGAGTAATAACTGTGAGTAAATTTAACAATGCCGGTTGCTGCAACGGTTTGCTGTAATACTCTACTCAAAGATGTCTGACTATGATCTACAACACCAACTGGGATATCTCGCACATTAGTGTTGATGGCAAAGGCAAATAGCAGTAATTGTACTAGGGGGATCATTATGACCATGCCAAAGGTCATTCTATCGCGTCTAAGTTGCAGTAGTTCTTTTATAACAATGGCTTGAATTCTTAATAGTGATATTTTCATGACTGTGTCACCCCTTGGCCGGTGCAACTAACAAAGACATCTTCAAGACTGGGTCTAACAATAACAAGTTTAGCTGTATCATTTAAGCAGGGCTGGCGCTGTAATAATGCGATAGGGTTACTTTCTTCTTTATTCACTAATACACGTAAGTGGGTACCGAGCTGGGCGGCAGAAATCACTTGTGGCAATTTGATTAAGTGCTCTTTTATTTGACGTATATTGCTTGCGCCTACCTCAACCACTTGAGCAGCCATATTATTCATTAAGTTTTGTGGGCTATCATCCGCTCTTTTTATACCATTTTCTAAGATGGCCAGCTTATGACAACGCTCCGCTTCATCCATGTAATGCGTTGAGACTAATATTGTGGTGCCTTGATCGCAAAGATCAAATAATTGTTCCCAAAACTCTCGTCGGTTTTGCGGATCAACCGCCGAAGTGGGCTCATCTAAAAAGAGTAACTTAGGTTTATGTATCACTGCGGCGGCAAGCGCTAGCCTTTGTTTTTGACCACCACTCATACTGCCAGCAAGTTGATGGCTTTGCTGTGTTAATTGATGAGTACTTAATAACTCACTCAGTCGTGATTTTTGTTGATTAGCCGTTAGACCATAAATTCGACTGATAAATTGCAAGTTCTCTTTAACGGTAAGATCCTCATAGAGAGAGAACTTTTGTGTCATATAGCCAATTTTCATTCGCAGTTTATTGGCCTCTTGCGGTAAATGACAACCCAAAACGTTAACCTGACCACTCGTTGGAATTAATAAACCGGTCAGCAATCGAATTGCCGTGGTTTTACCTGAGCCATTGGGACCTAAAAATCCGTAAATAGTTTGCTTCTCTACAGATAAATCTAGCGCAGATATTGCTGTTAATTCGCCAAATTTTCGAGTGAGCTTTTGTGCGCTTATCGCAAAAGAGCTATTAAGATTTTTTTCTTGGCTATCGTTTAAGTGCTTCATGGCATTATAACTTGCGCTGGCACACCCATTGGCAGCTCTGCAGCACTATCAGGTAATTGTATTTCAGCCAAATACATAAGGTTTGCACGCTCTTCTTGGTTTAATGCAAAGTAAGGGGTAAAAGCAGGTTCAGAAGATATCCAGCGCACAGTACCAATAATCGTATCTGTTAAACCATCAACTTGTACGGTTAATTTATCAGCGACTTTAATTTTTACTCGGTAGGGCTCTGGCACATAGACACGTGCAAAAGGAGCACGTCCCGCTAATACAATTGCTACGGGGCTTCCGAGTGTGACACGTTCACCGAGGTTCCATGGAAGATTGTCTAATAGACCATCACGTTTTGCGGTAATGGTTAAATCGTTGAGTTTTTTATTTTCACTGTCGAGTACCGCAACCGCGGTTGCTAAAATAGCTTCAGCTATTTGTAAGTCCTCGATACGAGCACCATTAATTAGTTGTAATAGTTTTTCTTGAGCGCTGTGTAATTTAGCTCTATTTTCATCGCGTAATGCAAGGGAGTTTTCGAGCGTTACCTGACTAGATAATGCTTGCTTTATCAGTATTTGAGTGCGTTTATAGTCTGCCTCACTTTTGATCAGTGCGGCTTTCGCGCCCTCGACTTCTGCAGATGCCGCGGCAACTTCTTCTTTACGCGCACCATTATGTACTTTTTCTAAGTTAGCTTTTGCTTGTTGCATCTGAGCTTGAGCTTTAGCAACGAAGGCTTTTTGAAGGGTGTCGTCTAGCCTAACCAATATTGTACCTTCAGTAACTTGACTACCTGCACTAACAGGTAATGCCGTGATAACTTCACTCACTGTTGCTGTGTGCGCTATGCGTTCTCTTTCTAACGTACCTAAGGCAATACCTGGTTTTTTGTTATCACAACCGCTAAGTGTTGCTAAGGTTATAAATAATGTGAATAGACAAGAACAAGTAGCGAAAGCTTTAGTAGACATAATAATTTATCTCATTGAAATATAAACTAGTTTTTAGTCTATTCTCAATCAGTTAAAAGTCAATTTATTCTCTAGTATAAGCTAGCTGTTAACTAGGCTGAGGCTGAACATCAAGGTTAACTAGTAGGTCAATAAGAGGGGAGGTAATAGCAGTATTCGTTAAAATAACCTTTAGCAATCAAATTAATGGCTAATAGCGTGCTTATTTAAGATCAAAAAATCAAAGATAGCATCAAAAATATCTAAACTCATTTATCAGCTGAGGTCATTTTTTATGTTTGTTGTTATACATCGCTTTATCTGCTGTTGCGATTAAGCTATCGGTGGTAATACCATCATCAGGATAAATTGAAACACCAATACTACAACTCACGGTTAACTTTTCATCGTTAATCTTAAAGGGTCTGCTAATCGTATCCATAATAGTTTTAATCACAGAGTCTACATTAGACTTATCAATCATATTCTCAAGTAAAATAACAAATTCGTCACCTCCAATTCTTGCAACGGTATCTGAATTACGAATTGACTGCTTAAGACGTAAAGATACTTCTATTAGCACTTGATCACCAAACGCATGACCCTTGGTATCATTAATTATTTTAAATTTATCTAAATCAATAAAAAGCAACGCAAAAGTTCTCATATCACGTTCAGACTGATCAATTAGGTGATCAATTCGGTCAAACACTAGGTATCGATTTGGAATTTCTGTCAGTTGATCATAATGAGCTAGGTGCTCAAGACGTTTAGTCTCTTTTACCCGGTCTGATATATCTCGATTTACACCTAATGCACCGACGAGCTGATGATTAGCATCAAAAAGTGGCACACACATAGATTCAATCCAGCCAATATGACCATCTTTATGGAGCATTCTAACTTCACCGGTCCATTTTCCGTATTTCTCTACTGCGCTAATAACTTCTGAAGTAATATGTTCGGTGTCTTCGGGGAGGTGTAAAATATCAACAGGCTGACCAATGATCTCTTTTTTGGAATAGCCGTATAAATTTTCAGAGCCTTTATTCCAGTCAGTAATAATGCCTTGTAGGTCAGTGATCACCAATGAATCAAAGAGGTAATCAAATGCTTTATTAATTTGTTTAAATCTATCTAGATCCATAACTTTTTATAACTGCCGTTTTTATATACGATTCCCTAAAAATAATAATATATTACGAATGAGCTTTAGTCATGTTAGTTTGATAAAATTTATTCATTTTTCTTAGCTTAAATATCCAACAGCTACATTGAATGAGAAGGTGATCACTTCCTAATATACATTATGACTAAAACGCGTAACTGACAATAATCCTGAAACGTTATAAGCGATAAGATGATTTTTATCCGGTTTTTAGAATGGATGAAATATCTCATTAAATGTCGAAAAATTAATATCTAGATAACACTTTAAGGCCAGTTATTGACGATTCATGTTTGGTTTAAAGGAACTAAACTTACTATTAAATATACTCATGTATATGAGCTTTTAATATCCAGGGTATTAGCGTTGTTATTAGAAGGAGATAGTGAGCCATTAAAAGTAATTTCACTTAATATGACTATTGTAAGTAACCCAAGAGTGCAATCTTCATTGCTCTAATAATAACTAATGCCATGTTGGCGGCATTAGTTATTTATTTGAAAGAGCACATTTAGATTTTTTATCAAAAAAATCACTTTAAATTTTAATAAGTGAAACATCACATTTAGCATAATTGGCAACACCATTTGCTGTTGACCCAATCAAAGCATGAATACCTTTTTTAGAGTGGGTACCAAGTATAATTAAGTCTGCCTTTTTTCTTTCTGCAAGTATGCAAATTTGCTCGTAGGGTTTCCCAAATGTGACCGAGACATCTTTCTTTAATATACCTAATGATGCGGCTTTTGATTCAATTGAAGGTAATGCACTTTCTTTTAATTCTTTTTGATAGTCTTTAGGAAGCAATGTATATGGGATGATATGAGTAACAAACAATTTAGCTTGGTATAGTTGAGATAACTCATGGGCTTTTGAAAGTACTTCCAGTCCTTCATCACTAGCTTCTATTGCGCAAATAATAGTTTTATACATATTACAGCTTATTCTCTTGAGCATATCGATTATGTTTTGTTAAAAAAAATATAATAAAATATGACTAAGTTTAGTTTACGTATCAGTGTTTCTTAACCTGATAACTAAACCCTCTATTTAAATCAATATTCAGTCGTTCTAAAACAGATATATTCGCTTAGCCTGATGTTGAAATAATCTCATTACCTGGTCTATTCAAAGTTATAACAAAGGTCACTGGTATGACTAGCGACCTTTTTAGGCTTAGTGCTTTAGAGGATAGGCGATAACCCAGTCAGTTGGTTCATTACCTTGTTTATCAAATTTATATTTAACAGAGTCAAATCCACAGCCTTTTACGAGCCCGTTAAAGTCAAAAGGTTGCTTTACGCCTGCTTTGGATTCCATGAATGCCGCATCGCTTGGTATCATAACTTTTGCATGTTCGGCTGAGATCACAAATGCAGCTTCGGCTAATATCAGATCGTTATTATGGCGCTTGATAATCTGAGCATTTCCTAAGCTATTTCCATCTAAATCTTTGAACTCGAACTCTTCTGGATGATTAATCTCGATAACATCACCGCCATCAAGTTGATATGCAATTAACATGTTTACCATTGTTTATTTATCCCTATTCTATTTGTTTTTATTTCTTAGAGGGCTTTGAAAGATCATAGCCTAGTAAGCAAGTCCGATCTTATACTACATTAAAAATAACAAGTTATTATTGATATGAACGTACTTAAAACAAAGTTTTGCTAATAATTTACTATTAACCATGATAATCAATAAGCCGGCGTGAGAATAAAAACCTCTCTAGCTTAACTGAAGCAGCAGAAGGCTTTTTTAGAGTAACAAAATAGGGAGTGTTAAAGAGTAAATAATCTACTTAGTTGTGTAGATACAAAATTTGTAAAGCTAAACGCATTTTTATACACAACTAAACCGCTTAGTCATTCGCTTCATTAACACTTTGTGAGTAACGTTAATAGATTTATTAGAAACCTAAAGCTAGAGGATGTAAACCACGTCAGAGTATTCCATTACCGAATTTTATAAGAACAGAATAGGGTTGGGATTAGGCGTATAGTAATAACTATCATCATCCTACATGTCAAAATTTAGCACTCACCTTATATTCACACAGTGGATTTTTACACCAATACCACTAGGGTAACCCTAGCGTTTCGGGATATCTTAAAGGGACGGGGTATTCGTACAAATTTCCGACACGGCAAGAGCGAGTGTTATCGTACATAACTTTATTGGAGTTACTACTACAGTGATAACTAAAGTTAATTTCAGATTAAAATATTTTTTAGTAAATTCTTACGAGGATAGTAATATTTGAAATGGTGGCCCCTCCCTGACTTGAACAGGGGACCTGTCGATTATGAGTCAAGCGAAGTATAGTTTTCATCAAATAACATCAAGCAACAAACCCTATATAAACCCTTGATTTAAAGGGGTAACAATTCCTTATGGGCTTTCCTCCTGTTTTATATCCTTTCATTAAGTTACACTCTAACTAGACCCACAACTAGACCCCGCTTCAAATAAGGTCTAGTTAGCAACAAGGATGAAAGATGGCAAAATTAACCCCAAACAAGATCACAGGACTACTTAAAAAGAATTCTGCATACTATGTGTCAGATGATGACGGAACCAAAGGAATGGGGCGCTTATGCGTTAAAATTTATCCTAGTGGCAGTAAACGCTTTGTATTCAGGTATTTTGTTGGAACTAAAGCCAATTTCATTTTAATCGGCAATGTACCGAACGATGGTGGAAAGACTAGCGATAAAGCACTTGGTATGAGCTTGGCAGATGCTAGGGAAAAGGCTAAAGAATACGGAGCTATGTTACAGCGTGGAGTTGATCCAAGACTTGAACAGGGGATCATAAATCAAGAAAAAGAAAACCAAGTAAAGCTTGAAGCACAAAAGGGAAGTATTGAACAATTATTTACAAGCTATACTGCACAAATGGAAAAAGACGGTAAGCGTACATTTAAAACCGTACTATCTGCATTAGAAAAAGAAACCTATCCATTTATACCGCAAGCAACCAAAGCCAAAGACGTAACCAAAGACGATTTAATTAGTGTATTGGCCCACATGATAAAGCGTGGGGCGAATACTCAAAGTAATCGAGTAAGAAGTTATTTGATGGCGGCATTTAATTATGGCCTGTCACATGATAACGACCCTGCAAATTATATCGGCACTGCTAAATTTGGTTTGTTGTATAACCCAGTATCGGCAATTCCTAAGCAAAAATCAGCAGAAAAGGTTGGTGAGCATTTTCTTAGCAATGGAGAGGTTAAGCTGTTGCTCTTGGATTTAGATAGTGAATTTATCCGCTTTCAAATGGGCCAGCATATCCGACACTTAATGAGCTTATGTTTTTATACAGGTGGTCAACGACCTTATGAGCTTGCTAGCTCAAAGTGGGACGCTATAAATTGGGAGGCGAAAACACTATTAATCACGCCTGAAATATCAAAAAACAAAAGACCTCATTTAATTCCCCTAACCGATTCAGCTATAAATATTTTAACCAAGCAAAAGACCGATAGCAGTAATGGTTTTATATTTCCCCATAGGCTCTCTGAGGAGCGACATATTAACTTAGATTCATTATCTAAGGCAGTTAGTCGTTATTGTGAAAACAGCGAAATACGCTCGTTTATACCTCGTGATATTAGACGAACCTGTAAAACCTTAATGGGTGAGCTAGGTATTAGTAAATCTATCCGTGACAGACTTCAAAATCATGCATTGCAAGATGTTAGTTCAAAACATTATGACCGCTATGAATACATGCCTGAAAAGCTTAGAGCATTAGAAGTATGGGAGCGAGAGCTAGCCGATTTTGCTATTAGTAATGTGATTACTTTAAGAGGTAAATTATGAGTTACTATTCAAAAGAAGAAAAATATGAGCTACAGATTAGATTTTGCAAAGAAACGCCGTTGAAAGAGCATGTGACATCAATAAGTATTAATTTTTCAGAGTGGTTGGAAAGTGGAGACCCTGATTATTTGGATAAAATTATTATTGATGCTGATAAGAATAACATAGCAATAAAAGGGGTACTATTGGAGCAGATTTCTATTGCCTCACTTAGGCGGTTGAAAAGGGAGTACTCTTACACTAAAAAAACAAAAATTAATGCTAACGTGCCATCAGATCAAGCTTACTGGGTTATTTTTAAGTTAACATTCTTTTGCAATAAAAGTATAAGTGAATCAGCATTATTAGCCGCAGTGTGGCTGGATAATATATTTCCATCACACAGCACTAAAGCCTCTACTTTAGAAAAGCGCTATCCTACTTGGAGATCAGACAATATAGACTCAATTGAATACGTAAAGTCTATCCGTGAAGATGGCTGGAGTAAGTTAGAACAAGAAAATTTTATATCATCTATACCTCATTTAATACCCCAAAGCTTGAGAGGAAATCGAAGAGATTAATTTACCGAATTATTTCTGACTTTTTATTCCCTTATTACAGGTTATTACCCTCGTTATTATGATGGTTCATTAAATAACAAATGGTAAATGAAATGATAAATAACCAAATAATATCTCTGACTGATTTAGCTCAACTGCTGAACAAATCGAAAGTTTCAATTTGGCGATATTGGAAAAAAGATAGAGTATTGCCACCCCCGATTTTACTTAACGGTAAATGCCTTGGATGGAAGACCTCAGTAATCACTCAATGGTTAGATGATAACCAAGGGAGTGTCTAATGAATAATCCAACGCTAACACAAGTGAAAATCATACAAAACCATCTTGAGAATATAGGGCCAATCAACACAGATGAAGCTCGGTTAATGTATGCAATAGTAGATGTGCCGAGAGTTGTTTCTACATTAAGTAAAATGATGAACATTCGGCATATACCGATAAATAATCGTAGCCCTGTAACAGGGAAAATAAGGGGGATTATGAAATATGTATTAGAGCAAAAAGAAAAACCTATATCCGATAAAACATAAATGAATAATCGAAAATAGGCTTAGGTATTAATACTGGTGGTTCAAGTTTGACGGCAAGGGCCACCAGCTAACAAAGGATTATATACATAAATTAGAATTATGAACAATCACCTGATAAAACCTTAGTTAAAAACACTGTATTGCACATGTAATAAAATGAAATCTGATTGTCGGGTTTTAGGTATGCGATTTTTTTTATTATCACATAGCACCTTATTACTTACTGAGTTATAGGTGTGATAGTAATTACTAACTTTAGTGGGGGTATTTAATAATATCTAAGTATGTCTTTAGTATTATGAGTAAATATTCAACGACATCAGAATACATTATTGTTGATAAAGAAATTTGGTCAGTTAATGCTGGTTATAGTAAATCAGGTTATCCGTTAGCGATTTATACCAAGCCTCTAAAAGCAATCATCAATCAACTTAATGCAATGACGAAGCAATACAGCAGAGTGCTTGTGATTAGGTTTGATCTTCACTTAGATAGCCATACCAACGACAATACTCAAATATCAAAATTCACATCACTACTACTCAATAGGCTAAGAGCTAAGTATAAACTCAATGATATTGGTTATGCGTGGTGCAGAGAACAGGAGCGCTCAAAACAGCAACATTACCACATGGCAATATTTGTAGAGGGTAGAAAGATTAGAACACCTGAGTGTATATGGGAGATGATTCAAGATGCTTGGTGGTTTGTTCGAGGTGGTCACATGACAATGGTTCCCTATCACATGGTATATCGTGATAGTCATCAGTCACGTCAAAATGCAATTTATCACCTGTCTTACTTAGCAAAAACGAGAGGTAAAGGTTATCGACCCTTACAAACAAAAGATTATTCTAATAGTAGATTAAAGTAAGGACTTTAAAAATTGAAGTGTCCGAACACAGGCATAATTTTATGTGTCGGACCTTCTAGCTTTACAGAATAAATCTATTTAGCAACGTGAACTATTGCGTGTATATGTTTATCTACTTGCGTTAATGACTGGATCATCATTGGCCTTCAAAGTGGCAACTTCTGATCTTAAAGCACTTAACTGCTCGTTAGTTTTTTTAGATTCAGCAATTAACTCACTTAATTTATCTTTTGTTCCGAAAATAGCGAATGGTAATAAAAACCATAAAATAGCTAAAACCACTAAACATAAAATAACTGCTACACCAACACCACCGCCTAATAACTCATTCATCACAATTCCCTTTTATAATATAAGATTAAAATTTCATATGATTCATACAATTAGGCTAATGCTTGTTATAGCATATTTAGCAATACTGATTGCATGAATCACATTTAACATCTCATAAAACGAATATATTTGATAGAAATAGATTATAAATACTTTCAATATTAGGGGGTATTATCAATCTATAGTTCTCTTGCATTATAAAAAGAGTTTTAAAGTTCTTAAAGAATGAACTGGACAATTACATCAGTTGTGCCACCTAATTGCATCAGAACTGCCAGTCATTATCATCTAATACTGTCACCTAACAACATTAGGTTTGCCACTAATAAATATGATCACTTTGTGCGCTTTCCAGACGTTAGAGTTTACTTTGCTAACGGCAGCTCCAAGACTTAAAGCGGTCATTAGGGTAATTAATAACTTATGCGCTCAAGCAAAATATAGGCAATAAAAAACCGTCGATAATAGTTTTTATCGACGGTTTATTAATCTGATTACTCTCGTACTTTAATAGTTTTAAGTGCACCCAGCACATTTCCCGAATGACCTCCATATCCTGATAGGTCGGTAATGCCAGCATCTATTCCGTATATAAAATCATCTCCTGTGTAAGCAACATTTGATATTGTAATATCAATGATGTGTTCACCAGCAGGTATTTCACCTTGTGCCTGTGCAATTAAAAGTTCACCTGCATTAACATCATAAGAAACAGGCGTAAGAAGGGTAGGAAGTTTAATATCAATTTTAGCTGATAGATTGGACTTAAAGTTTATATTATAAAATAGGCTTGGCTGATAAGCAACCAGGTAATACCTGATAGTAACAGATTCAATTGATGGTGAGAGTACATCATAACTAAGAATGTTAAAGAAACTAGCTATAGATAATGTCGGGTTCTTATTATTGTCAATTAATATATCAAATAAGGTAAAATCTTTACTTTCACCATTAACAAACTGATTGTCATAATCTTGCATAGTATTGACTGCACTTTCAGTTAAACCTGATACACGCATAACGTCAGTGTTATGGTGACCGCCATTAATATTAGTAACATTTACTTCATATGCTCCTTTAAATTTTAAAGAGGTTCCAGCAGTTTCTCTATCACCAGATAGATGGATTAAGTACCTACCTACAGGCAAGTGATAATCGATTGTTCCGTCTACAAGTGCTATCTCTTCTTCGCTGTAATCTTCATAAGAATCTAAAGTTTCGTTATATTTAGTGATTTTTTGGATTAAATTTCGTAGGTATAAAGTACTAGGTTTTTCACCTTTAACAACTTGAGAAGGTGCCTCTGTACTTATTTTTACAGAGGCGTCAACGAAGAGGGTTAATCTTGAATTATTATTAACTACAGGTTCAGTTTTTGTAAATGTCACCGAAATAGCTGAACCATTATAACTGTATGATTTTCCACCCACAGTGAAACTTAAAACCTTAAAATCCATAGTTTCACCACTATCATGCATAACAGATATTTCAAAATCTTTGAGACTCATCCCACTCACATCTACTGAATTATTCGTAATCTGTGTTTTTTGACCGTTACCTTTAATATAAGCAGTTGCCACATTTGATAGATCAAAAGTAAAAGCTCCAATAGTATCTGAACCTTCTATTTTGAACACACTTGTTTCAATATTGGTATCAGCATCACTTAACTTGGTTAGAGTAATAGTAGGATCAGGTGTCGTTACAGGTGGTGGAGTAACAACAGGCTTAGGCTCACTGCCTCCACCTCCACATGCTGAAAGCAAAAGTATAATTATTAGTAAAATATGTTTTCGAAGTGTATCCATTTGTAGTCCCTTATTTTTTTATTAAACAATATCAATTTGGAATATATATTTATCTTTTACTTTAGATAATTCAGATTATCAGAAGTAAACTAGATATTACACAGAAACTGATTGAATTTTAAGAAATTTATTATGTTGTAGTTTATTTCTTAACGACCGCAATAGTCTCAAAGTGACTGCTAGATATTGTGGTCAGCTTCTCAATTTATGACCGCTTACCATCCCAAAGCTGTCGGTATGGTACTCAAGCCGTAGGTCTTCAAAGTGGCAAAAGTGAGCATTAGCAGTGTTCAACTTATCCAAAGTGACAGCTTTAATAAGGCTGAAATATTGTGGCATAGTTAAATGTAATTGGTTTTTTTAGGTAAATGCAATTACGTGGCACTGCTGCTAGAGATTCTCCAATGAACCTCAGATAACCTAAGATAAACCTAACATAACCTAACCTAAACCTCACCTATACGAAAATGCATAAACCTATCAAAACCTTACTTTCAAACTTAAATAATTAACTTAGCATTAATAGTATTTGTGGTTTATAAAAAGACTTTGTAGTGTTAATAATTGTTAGGTTTTTCGGAGTGTTTTACTTAAAAAAAGTTATTGATAGTCTTTGAAGAAATATAACTAAGAAAATCATAAGAAAAAGAATAAATAAATGCTAACTAGACCCACAACTAGACCTTGTTTAGATAGATTACCTATTTTGTTAGTGGTTATTAACCTGGTGTGTACTGGTAGAAGTGGTGGCCCCTCCCTGACTTGAACAGGGGACCTGTCGATTATGAGTCGAATGCTCTAACCAACTGAGCTAAGGGGCCATCTTTTTATCCGCTTTAAATTGAGACTTCAACTTAAAGCGGCGTGAAGTATAAGCATTTTTTATTTTGTTGTCACTAGCGTATTTTTAAAAAATGATAAATTTTACGTTGTTCGCTTAATTGTTAGGCAATACGGGTGATTTTATATCACTATTGCCTAGATACTATTTATTGATAATGACTTTTCTCTTGGTTAATAAAGATAATGAAAGGATTGTTAGCCATAATATTGTGCCGCCGCTACTTGGTGCGTTGGGCGTTGGTGTTACTACAACAGGTGCGACTACTGAAACAATAACACTCCCTGTACTTGATGCACCTCTGAAATCAGTAGCGGTAAGTTTAAATGTTAACGAGGTAGCGTTATTTGGGGCTGTAAAGCTAGCTGATAACATATCAGCGTTAGTTATTGATACCGTTGAGCCTGCTGTTTGCTCCCATAAGTAGGTCATACTGTCGCTTTCTGCATCGATGGCTTGAGCCGTTAACGTTACACCTTGATTAGTATTTACTTCAAAATTTTCTCTTAGGGTAACCATAGGTGCTGTATTTTGATCATCATCAGCAATAGTGAATATAATCTCTGCATTATTACCTAACCGACTATTATCGATGCTTGATAAGGTTAAGGTGAACGTTTCATTTTCTTCTTCTTCAATATCATCAATAATAGTTAATATAATTTTTTTAGTATCACTTTCACCTTCGCCCCAAGATACTTGCCCCGATGCATCAATGATATCGCTACCAATAATCGCTTGCCCTGAAGTCAGTTGATACTGGAATGAGATACTGCCCGATGTGCTACCCATTCGGTTAACATTTACGGTGTATTCATCAACATTCTCTGCGATTGTTTGCTCGTCGAATTCAAAGCTTCCCGTTCCTTTGTCTATTAACCCAGTAATATTGATAGTGTTGTAACTGTTTGAGCCAAGTGTTGCACCATTTGTTGGATTATATAAACGTATAAAAAAAGACTCTGACAATTCGGTATTTGTTAGATCATCTGCAATATCAATACTTATTGTCTTATTGGTATTATCGTTTGCAGCCCAAGTGAGTGTGTTGTTTTCTACATCAAAGTCAGTGCCTTTTTTGGCGCTACCTTGAATTACTTGGTAACTTACCGCAGTACTTTCTGTAATGTCTGAACCATTACGTTGCACAATGAGGTTGAGAGTTGTTCCTTGAGCGGTTTCTGTGCTTTTACTGGTAAAGCTGAACATTCCTTTCGTTGAAGCTTTTGCGTTATCTTTTAGTACATACAGACCACTGTTAATATCGCTAACGAGAATATTTCCTGACGGTAAAAATGGATAAACGCCCCATGCACCATTAAAGCTTGCTGAGTTACTCGGTGTGAAAGTATCAAAGAACCCAACTTCAGTAGGCGTTGTAGGATCCGTAATGTCTAAAATGGTTAAGCCACGTTCGTAGTTAGACATATAGTATCTATTACCTCGAACAAAACCATTATGATCAATCGCTTGTGTAGGACCTGTCCATTGGCCAACCTGTGTTGGGTTCGTTAGGTCCCCAATTGAAAATATTCTAACAGTGGTGTTTAATCCACCACGAAATTCATCAAATTCATCATGTAATAAAATGAACTGCTTATCTTCAGTGCCCCAACCAGAATGTACATATTTATTGTTCGGAGCTACGTCGTTATATTCAGCCGCACCTAACTGAGTTGAGTTATTTGGATCGGTGATATTCCATAACTTCATGACGTCTTCATTAAAATCAATGAAAACAGTACAGCTACCTGACGTTAAACCACAATCATTCACTGAACGTTGATCATCTATAACAAGAGAAGCCCCATCATGGGTGTAGCCATTACCAAAATTGTTAGCAGTAACGTTGACTAATGTTTTTGGGTTTTCTAATGAATAGCTTTGGAAAGCCCCACCCCTACTGTTTGTGCCAATAAGTTGCAGTGAAGCTGTTTGATCTGGAAGCGTTATATTAAGGGTATGATCAACATTAGTGATATAAACATTATGGGCTCTACTGACCACTTTATTCTTTTCAACTAAGGTTATTGAATGAGGAAGATTGTTAAGGTCAATAATAGTCACATAATCTGTTGGACCATTTCGAACACCTTCGGTTGTAACATAAGCATAGGCTTGCCATAAATTGATATTTTCATCAAAGTATTGGTAAACTTTTACATCTCGCCATGTTGACGTTACTCCAGCTATTGTACCCACTTCAACAGGAGTGGTTGGGTTTGTAACATTAACCACAACAACGCCATTTTTTACGCCCATAATAGCAAATTCATTACCCGTATTTAAATCTACATGGCCCCAAATATCGTTGCCTTCAACAGGATCACTCGACATTGCAGTTAATGGGAAATGAGCGAGTAAATCAATGTTATTGCAGTCAAAAATATCAGCTTTGCCATTAACACAAGGTTCATTTGCTTGGCTTTCACTGAGTTGATAATAACTTGCAAGTTTTTGTTTTAAATCTTTATCTTTAGCAAAGGCTTTACCATCTGCAATAACGCTAAAACCGTTGCTACGAAGCTCATCAACCATTTCAATTGGAATATTATGTAAAGTGGTAACATTTGACTGAGGGCTTTGTGATTGGTAATGATCAAATTGATTATAGCCTCCGACGACTGAGACAAGAGCGCTTTTTAAATAAAATAATTCTTCGCTTGAAGTGATTGTAAAGTCGCCTGAAGCAACAAGTACGTTATCACCTTTGTTTGCTTGGCTAACCGCATAGGCAATTGTTTTACAGGGTCTAAGAACATTATCACAGCGGTCTTTATCTACGCCATTAACAGCAACAAACCTCGATTTATCATGCTCTGAATGAGCGAATGTATTTGAAGAGAGTAAAAAATAAGATATTGAAATAATTGCAATGCCAAGAGGTAATGATATTTTAGCCATAATGTGCTCGTTTTTTATTTAGCTGCTCAATATTTGATGGCTTTACCATAGCAAGTTAACGTACAATTTAAAACCAACTCGTTAACATTACCTTAACTTCATGTAAATATTACTTTGCATTCAACGATTAAGCCTTATTCAAATGAACCGTTATATATTAAAAAAAATTTTAGCTGTCACAACTATTTTTGGGTTAAGTATTACCTTACTTTCAGGATGTTTTCAAAAGTCACAGCCCACAAAAATTTCTTTTCAAGCTGTTTATAAAAATACTGACATTAACTGTGCAAGCAGTTTCTCTGATGTTCATGAATTAAAAAGTAGCGAATCACAAAAGTGGCAATATCAGCAGTTACAGTTTTTTATACATGGCGTTGAAGTGAACACCAGTAGTAAGGGTTGGCAGCCTTGGCTGATGACAACAAATGCAAATCAAGCAGACAATGTCGCTTTACTGGGAGAGATATGTGATAGAAAAAATGGCAAAGGTTATTGGCAACTCGAATTAATGCCATTAGATGAAGCGGCTGTTGTTACTGATATTCGTTTTACTTTAGGTGTACCATTTGCACTTAATCACCTAAATCCATTAACCCAACCTAGTCCATTAAATGACGCTTCAATGTTTTGGGGATGGCAAGGAGGGCATAAATTTATGCGGGCCGAGTTAGTCTCTCAAAATGATGACTGGCTATTTCACCTAGGCTCTACAGGTTGTAAAGCATTAAGCCCAGTACGAGCACCAAATAATGAATGTTTGTATCCTAATCGCGTGTCTGTTGCTTTACCTTTTACCTTGGAAAATTCTACCATTGAATTTGATTTAGCGTTGTTAATACGAGATGTTGGATTAGCACGCAAAAATAGTTGTCAATCGGCAATCGATGAAGAGAGCTGTAAAATGTTATTTAAGAACTTAGGTTTGGGAGCGAATACTAGTAATGAATCGTTGTTATTTAAGACAAAAAATAATGGGTAATTGGCTTCTACATCGACTTAAATTAACACTTCAGTGCTTATTCACTTTTGGCATTTTCTTGGCTTTGCAGTCATGTAGTGATGATAAGAAATTAGAAAGTGATTATCAGTGGCCAATTATCGAAGGTTTTCCTAAACCACAAGTACCACAAGATAACCCAATGACTCAAGCAAAAGTTAATTTAGGAAAGAGTCTGTTTTTTGATAAAAATTTGTCAGCTAATCAACAACAAGCGTGTGCAAGTTGTCATCATCAAGAGTTTGCTTTTGGTGAAAATATTCCCCATTCATTTGGCAGCACCGCACAACCACATCGACGTAATGCCTCTGCTTTAGTTAATATAGCGTATAACAAAACGTTAACGTGGGCACATGACGGTTTAACGTCAATTGAACAACAAATACTATTACCTATGTTTGGTGAATCGCCGGTTGAATTAGGCATAACCGGTCATGAAGAAGAAGTTTTGGCACGCTTTAGCTCAGAAACTTATCAAATGTTATTCACAGAAGCATTTCCAAATCAAACCGTTAGTTTCGATTTAATTGTGAAAGCATTAGCGAGCTATGTTCGCAGTTTAGTTTCTTTAAATTCGCCTTTTGATAGCTATGCATATTTGGCTGATGACAATGCTATTTCTGCCTCGGCTTTGCGCGGTATGAATTTATTTTTCTCAGAGCAGCTTGAATGCCATCATTGTCACGGCGGATTTAATTTCACTCAGTCTACCAGTCATGAAAAACAGCTTATTGATCGCAGACCCTTCCATAATACGGGTTTGTATAATGTTAGCCATCAAAGTGGTCGTGATAAATCAGGTTACCCTAAACATGATACTGGTTTGTCTGAAATTTCAACGTTAGTGAGAGATAATGGCCGATTTAGAGCGCCAACATTACGTAATATTGAAGTTAGTGCGCCCTACATGCATGACGGCAGTATTGGAAGCTTAGCGGAAGTTATTGATTTTTATGCCGCGGGTGGACGAAATGTTACTACGGGTGAATATCAAGGTGATGGGCGAAGTAATCCACTGAAAAGCCAGTTCATTAAAGGGTTTGTCTTAACAGAAGAAGAAAAAGAAGACTTAATTGCTTTTTTGAAAACCTTAACGGACCAAACATTTCTATCTGATCCTAAGCATATTATTGTTGATAAGTAAGTCTTAAAACGTGAAGGTTAAACCTGCTGATAATTCACTTTGCACCCACATATCGCTCGATATTGCGATTTTACAGGTATTGTTATCACAGAAAAGTGCGTCTTGAGAGTCAATAAGTGTCGCATATACTCTTGCACCTAAACGAATCGCTATACGGTCATTGAGTTGTAATTTACTGTAAAACCCTAGGTTTACTGAGAGTTTAGTTTCGTCATCAAGTTCTTTTGCCTTGGGTGAAAAATGCGTAACACCAAAGCCACCAGAAAACCAAAAGGGGACTAAGCTATTTGAAAGTGGCACATTACCACCGATATGTAGATAAGTTACCGATAAGTCACTAGTATAAGGGCTTAATAAACTGGCAGGGATTAATTCACTTTCATAGTGACTTATCAGCAATTCACCTTGTCGTTTATTGTCATAAGGCCAGGCAACAATCACTCCAAAGCTTGAGCCTTCATCTATCTCAACTTCTAACGATTGGGACTCACTCATATCATAAAAGTCACCTGCAATAGTAAAGTCTCCTCCTAAACGGTAACCTGCAAAGGGAGTTACCTCGATAGGTCCAGATTTAGCCGCTAAAGTAGGTAGTGTTAAAAATAAAGAAAATAGTAGAATGAGAGAGCGCATTGAAAGTCCTTTTATGCAAAATTTGATTGGCTGATAATTGAGTCGAGTTAATTAAAGACAAAAAAAATCCAGTAATTAATTACTGGATTTTAAGTCATCTATTTAAAAATGAAAGCTTTATTCGCCGTCTAAGAAACTTTTAAGTTGCTCAGAGCGAGAAGGGTGACGTAATTTACGTAACGCTTTTGCTTCGATTTGACGAATACGTTCACGGGTAACATCAAACTGCTTACCTACTTCTTCTAACGTATGATCGGTATTCATATCGATACCAAAACGCATTCTTAACACTTTAGCTTCACGAGCGGTTAAGCCAGCTAATACTTCGTGTGTCGCATCTTTCAAGTTTTCAGCGGTAGCCGAGTCAACAGGTAGTTCGCCATTACCATCTTCAATAAAATCGCCCAAGTGTGAATCTTCGTCATCACCGATAGGGGTTTCCATTGAAATCGGTTCTTTAGCAATTTTCAATACTTTACGAATCTTATCTTCCGGCATGATCATGCGTTCAGCTAATTCTTCAGGTGTTGGCTCACGTCCCATTTCTTGTAACATCTGACGAGAAATACGATTTAATTTATTAATCGTTTCTATCATATGTACTGGGATACGAATCGTTCTGGCTTGGTCAGCAATTGAACGGGTG
Organism: Colwellia sp. BRX8-4; assembly: GCF_014077345.1. Taxonomy (NCBI): domain Bacteria; kingdom Pseudomonadati; phylum Pseudomonadota; class Gammaproteobacteria; order Alteromonadales; family Colwelliaceae; genus Colwellia; species Colwellia sp. BRX8-4. The sequence goes on along the minus strand of NZ_JACGVS010000005.1, from coordinate 8,125 downwards.
ATCGCTTGACGGATCCACCACGTTGCATACGTTGAAAATTTGTAACCACGACGGTATTCAAATTTATCAACAGCTTTCATCAAACCAATGTTACCTTCTTGAATTAAATCTAAGAATTGTAAACCACGGTTGGTATATTTTTTAGCAATCGAGATAACTAAACGTAGGTTAGCTTCAACCATTTCTTTTTTCGCACGACGAGCCTTAGCTTCACCGATAGACATACGACGGTTAATATCTTTAATACCGTGTACATTTAAGAACGTTTCTTTTTCTAATTGGTTTAATTTATAAATACAACGTTCAACGTCTAACTCAATATCAGACATTTTTGCTGAATAAGCATGACCTGCAGCTTTTTGCTCGTTAAACCAATCTTTAGAGGTTTCATTACCTGGAAAGATTTTGATAAACGTTGTTTTAGGCATGCCAGCACCAACAACACAGTGCTTCATGATTAAACGTTCTTGAATACGTAATCTATCCATTACGCTACGCATGTTTTTAACAAGCTTATCAAAAAGTTTAGGGATTAAACGGAATTCTTTAAATACTTCAGCTAAATCATCAATCGCTGCTTGTGCGTCTTTATGACCGCGACCTTTAGCATTAATAACTTTATTTGCTTTTTCGTAGGCATTGCGAAGTAGAGTGAACTTTTCTTTAGCAAGTTCAGGACAAGGACCGGTATCTTCTTCTTCCTCATCTTCTTCGTCGCCATCAGACTTGTCTTCGTCGTTGAGCTCTTCTTTTGAAAGCTCTGAACCAATATGCGTCGCTGCTGCTGGAATTTCTTCTTCTTCAGCATCAGGGTCTAAAAAGCCAACGATAATATCGGTTAAACGTACTTCTTCAGCTTCAAAGTTGTCCCACATATCGAGTAAAAAATTGATTGCCGGCGGATATTCAGCAACACTACGCTGAACTTCCTTAATGCCTTCTTCAATACGCTTAGCGATAACAATTTCGCCTTTACGCGTTAATAGCTCAACCGTACCCATTTCACGCATGTACATGCGGACAGGATCAGTTGTTCTACCAATTTCGCTTTCAACCGTAGCAAGTGCTTGGGCAGCTGCTTCAGCAGCATCTTCATCAGTATTACCTTCTGTCATCATCAAGGTATCTTGATCTGGAGCAGTTTCGAATACCTGAATACCCATGTCGTTGATCATTCTAACGATGTCTTCAACTTGGTCTGAATCGATTATATCTTGTGGCAGGTGATCGTTAACTTGAGCAAAAGTTAAGTAACCTTGCTCTTTACCTTTGGTAATGAGCTCTTTAAGTCTAGATTGTGGGGCTTGATTCATTGACGAGTGTCCACCTAAATTATGGCTATCAAAATGAAAACAGTAAGCCGGAAATTATAGCTAATTGCTTAGTATATTGCCAGCGTTAAAGTTTGTTCAACTTATTTTTGTTTGCTACGCACTTAACAAACTATGTAATTCTTGTTTCTCACTTTTACTTAAGCCAGTTGCATGTTCTTTGGCAAGCAATTGCTCCGTACGTTGTTCAATAAATTTGTTTAAAAAACTTTCTATTACATCAATAAACATCGATTCAGCATTTTCAGGTTCAACATGATGTTGTAAGCACATTAACTTTGTTAATTGGCTACCTTCAGTGGTCCCTCGAAAATGTTCAATAAGCTGAGCACTGTTAATTTTTGAATTTTGTTTACATAAAACTAACAGTCGATTTAGCAAAGGAATACCTGGCATATCGAGTTGTTGTAAAATAGTAATATCCGGTAATGCACTAATGATATGGGGGTGCTCAAGTAATAATGCAATAGCAAGGCGTAATGGTGTGATCTTACTTTGCTTCTTTACCGTACTCGCCTTGTTGTTTTGATTGTTCTTTTTACGTAATTCGTCTAAACGTTTTTCGTTGCCACGGGCGAATTTATTGGCTAATTCAGTCAAAATTGAATCTTTCAAGGTACTATCAGGCAGCTTATTTAAGTAAGGCTGGAAGAGCTCAATCATTTTTGATTTTCCTTCCAAAGTACTCATATTGACTTGCAGAGAAAGGTGATCAAAAAGAAAAACTGACAAGGGTGTGGCGTTATCTAGAATTTCTTCGAAAGCTTGTTGACCTTTTTCTCTGATCAACGAATCAGGGTCTTCACCGTCAGGCAAAAATACAAATTTTAAACTCGTACCATCGTTGATTAAAGGCAGGGCATTCTCCATGGCTCGCCATGCAGCATCTCGGCCTGCTCGGTCACCGTCATAACAACAGATAACTTCTTTAACGGTTCTAAATAAAGTTTGGCATTGCTCTGGGGTGGTTGATGTACCGAGCGACGCTACAGCATAGTCGACACCATGTTGTGCTAATGCCACAACATCCATGTAGCCTTCAACCACGACCAATCGAGACAATTGTTTATTGGCTTGTTTTGCTTCAAATAATCCGTAAAGTTCATGGCCTTTATGATAAATACGTGTTTCTGGAGAGTTTAAATACTTTGGCGTACCATCACCCAATACACGACCACCAAAACCAATAACGCGACCTCGCTTGTCACGAATGGGGAATTGAATACGACCTCTAAAACGATCATAAGGACGATTCTTATCGCCAGGGATTGCCATACCTAAATCGACAAGTTGCTGAGTGGTTTCAGGATTTTTGGCAAAATGGTTCATCATCCCATCCCAAGCGTCACTGATATAACCAATACCAAAGCGCTTCACCACTTCACCGCTTAAGCCGCGACCTTTTAAATAATCAATGGCGGAATCTTTATCGGTAGCAACTTTTAATTGTTGTTGATAAAAACGACTGATTTTTTCCATCAGTTCGTAATCATCTTGTTTTTGTTTATGAACTTGTTGTTGCTGCTTTAGTTGCGCAGGGCTCTGGTTATTCTGTTCACGTGGCACCTCCATATTATAATGTGAGGCAAGTTCTTCAATCGCATCAGGGAACTCTAAACGGTCAAATTCCATCAAAAAGGAAATAGCATTGCCGTGTTCTCCACAACCAAAGCAATGATAGAATTGCTTATCTTGGCTAACACTGAACGAGGGAGACTTTTCGGTATGGAATGGGCAACAAGCTTGATAATTTTTGCCGGCTTTTTTTAGCGGCACTCGAGAGTCAATTAATTCAACAATATCAGCGCGCGCTAATAAATCATCAATAAATTGTCGAGGGATCATACCAGTCATGTCTACATTTTCTTTGGTTGTTTGTGCGAAGGTTATTTTAAACCTAATTGACCTGTACTGGATAGGTGTTTTTTAACTTCTCACCCAAGTGAAACGATAAATAGGTATTATATAAAACAATAAAGCCGTGAAAATAAATTTCACGGCTTTAAAATGTACATTTTAATAAAACGAAAACAGTAAGCTTTAGTAAAATCCGTTATGCATTTAAGGTATTACGAACTTGGCCACTTACTGCGCCTAAGTCTGCTTTGCCTTGCATTAATGGTTTTAATACCGCCATTACTTTACCCATGTCAGCCATTGAAGCAGCACCGGTATCAGCAATAGTTTTTGTAATTAACTGACTAATTTCTTCACTTGAAAGTGGCTGCGGAAGAAAAAATCCTAACGCGGTTACTTCTTCAGCTTCTTTAGCAGCTAACTCATCACGACCACCGTCAGTAAACATTTTGATGGACTCTCTGCGTTGTTTAACCATTTTGGTTAAAATCACAATGATGTTCTCATCAGTTGGTTCAAGGTTATGATCGATTTCGGCTTGCTTAATTGATGAAATGGCCATACGAATAACACCAAGACGACATTTGTCTTTAGCACGCATCGCAACTTTCATTTCATCTCTGAGTTGGTCTATTAAACTCATTTATTTTACTCGATAGTCTTAAATACTACTAAGGTATCTTAGTACATGCGAACGCGGCGAGCGTTTTCACGAGAAACTTTTTTAGCAGCACGCTTAACAGCGGCAGCTTTCTTACGTTTACGTTCCCAAGTAGGTTTTTCGTAAGATTCGCGACGGCGAACTTCTGAAAGGATCCCTGCTTTTTCACATGAACGTTTAAAACGACGTAATGCAACGTCAAATGGTTCGTTTTCTCTAACTTTAATTACTGGCATGTATAACCTTAGTATGTATCTATATGATTGGTGTATCGCTTAAGCATTATTGCTTCGCAAACACCCACTCTATCAAAATTGGGTGACGTATTCTAAAGCTAAGCACTAGTTAAAGTAAAGTGTAATATTTTCTAAAATTAAAATTAACTGATTTAATACTAATTTTATTATATATCCGCTGATGTTCACGGGGGAGAACGAATAATAATTTATTAAACGTTGTCGCTGGCCATTATCTATTTTTCTGATAAAAAAGTAGATCACAACCTTGATCAAATGGGTATAATAGCTAACGTATTTGGCGTTAAAATCGCTCAATAAAATGAAATAAACATTATTTAGGCTTTTAGGTTAAGGGTATTATGCGAATTTTAGGTATAGAAACATCTTGTGATGAAACGGGTATTGCTATTTATGATGACGGAGAAGGTGATTTACCTAAAGGTATTGTAGCCCATCGTTTATATAGTCAAATAGCTGTTCATGCTGACTACGGCGGAGTCGTTCCTGAATTAGCGTCACGAGATCATGTCCGTAAAACAATACCTTTAATTAAAGAAGTGTTAAAAGAAGCTAACTTAACCCCTGCTGATCTAGACGGCGTTGCTTATACTGCAGGGCCTGGTTTAGTGGGGGCATTATTAGTAGGCTGTTCAATTGGCAGAAGTTTAGCTTACGGTTGGGGACTTCCGGCTGTGCCTGTTCATCATATGGAAGGGCATTTACTCGCGCCTATGTTAGAAGAAAACGTGCCAGAGTTTCCTTTTGTTGCCCTGCTCGTTTCGGGTGGACATACTATGCTAGTGCGTGTTGACGGCATTGGTCGATATGAATTACTCGGTGAATCAGTTGACGATGCTGCGGGTGAAGCGTTTGATAAAACAGCTAAGTTACTTGGGCTTGATTACCCCGGCGGGCCTGCTTTATCGAAGATGGCTGAAAAAGGCACAAAAGGGCGTTATAAATTGCCGCGTCCAATGACAGATCGTCCAGGTTTAGATTTTAGCTTTAGTGGTTTAAAAACCGCTGCGGGTACCGTTATTCGCAAAGAAATAGCGTTACAAAAAGCACAAGGCAATGAAGGTATGGATGAACAAACTCATGCCGATGTCGCTTATGCATTTCAAGAAGCGGTTGTTGATACCTTAGCAATAAAATGTCGCCGTGCTTTGCAGCAGTGTGAGTTAAAACGTTTAGTGATTGCTGGTGGCGTTAGCGCCAACACATCGCTTCGAGAAAAATTAGCGGAAATTACTAAAAAGCTCGGTGGAGAAGTTTTTTATCCACGTCCTGAGTTTTGTACTGATAATGGCGCGATGATAGCTTATGCGGGCTTGCAACGTTTAAAAGCAGGAACAGATGCAGATTTATCGTTTAAAGCGACACCACGTTGGCCGTTAGATACTTTACCAGCGGTATAACTAGCGGTAAAGTTGGCACATTAATGACTTTATTTGGCCTTAGTAAAGGATATTTTACCTTCATCTCCTTTTATCAATCGCCAAATGTTGTCCTTGTGGCGAAAAATAATTAATACCGAGAGCATCATCACTGGGTACATATATAGAGGTTTTAATAGCCAAATATAAAAAGGCGCAAGCGATACCGTAATAATAGCGGCTAAGCTTGAATATCGGCTAAAATAAATCACACTTACCCAGGTCAGTATCAATAAACCCCCAAGATCTAAACCTATCGGTAATAATACACCCAGTGCGGTTGCAACGCCTTTTCCGCCTCTAAAGTTAAAAAATATAGGGTACATATGGCCTAAACAAGCAGCCAGTGCTATTAACCCTAAATTAAGGGGGTCTAAATCAAGGAAATAAGCGCCCCACACAGGAATAGTGCCTTTGAGGATATCAAAGACCAGCACCAGTGCAGCGATGAATTTGTTACTGATACGCAAAACATTGGTTGCGCCAGGATTGTTTGAGCCGGTAGTGCGAGGATCTGGAAGTTTTAATAGCTTACACAATAAAATAGCACTAGAAATCGAACCGACCAAATAGGCAGCAAGCATTATTATCAGTGTTACTAATAGAGCGCTAATACAAAAACCTCTCAATTCATTGTTAAAATGATGGTTAATTATAACAAGTTTTCAACAATTTTAGATATTCTAGCCTTTCATAATGTCAATGGAAATAAGTTTTTCTATCGTCTATTAATAAAAAAAATGAATTGATCCGTCAACCACTAGTTTTTATAACTTTGCACAGGTAAAATCGACCTATATTTTTAGTTGTTTTATTAAAGATGAGTGTACGTTAATGGATAAAGTTTATATTGAAGGCTTGAGTATTCAAACCACCATAGGTTTTTTCGATTGGGAAAAAGAAATCAAACAAACCTTAGTGATTGATTTAGTTATGGGGTGGGATACCGCCAAACCGGCCGAAAATGATGAGCTAGTTAAAACACTCGATTATGCCGACATATCAGTAAAAATAGCCGAATTTGCTAATAAAAACCCCGTAGATTTAATTGAAACATTAGCAGAGCGTTTGGCTAAATTCTTAATCGAAACTTATCAGATCCCTTGGCTTAAATTAAAAGTAGCCAAGCCTAATGCGGTGCATAATGCCATCACAGTTGGCGTTGAAATTGAACGTGGTAGCCAATCAAATAACAGTAATCATGGGTAATGGCGCGTTTATATATTTCGCTTGGCAGTAATGTAGACCGTCAGCACTATTTACAGACAGGATTGACTGCCCTTGAAGCGCTGCTTGGTGAGTTAACGCTATCATCTTTATTTGCTAGTAAAGCCGTAGGATTCGACGGTGCTGAATTTTATAATATGGTGATCGGTGCGACGACCGAACTTAATATAGTACAAGTGGCTAAAGCACTCCGCGAAATTGAGCTTAAAAACGGTCGAGAAATTGATGCTAAAAAATATAGCCCACGCACCTTAGATTTAGATTTATTGCTGTTTGACGATTTAGTGTTGGACACTCCAGCACAAATTCCACGTGCCGAGATCACAGAAAATGCCTTTGTTTTATGGCCATTGGCTGAAGTAGCGCCAGATCTTAAACACCCCATTTTAAAAAAATCGTACCAACAACTTTGGCAAGCTTACGATAAAACACAACAACAAATAACCACAGTAGACTTTTCTTGGTCAAGCCAATTATAAAAGTTAGACATTAAAAAATTGAATTATACATAAGGAATATAATAAGCAATGACCATTACAGAGATATTTATTTTAGCTATTCTCCAAGGATTAACGGAGTTTTTACCCGTATCAAGTTCAGCACATTTAATCTTGCCATCAGCTGTTTTAGGCTGGAAAGATCAAGGTTTAGCACTCGATGTTGCTTTGCATGTTGGAACATTACTCGCAGTTGTTTTATATTTTCGTAAAGATGTCGCGAATATGGCTGTTGCTTGTGTGGGCAGTATAAAAGGTGATAATACTAGCTTTGATGGCAAGCTTGCCTGGTGGATATTATTTGCGACTATTCCATTAGGAATATTTGGTTTGCTCGGCAAAGACTTCATCGAAGCACATTTACGTACTGCGTTGGTTATTGCTGCTACTACCTTAATTTTTGGATTTTTACTGGGTTTTGCTGACATTAAAGCGGGTAAAAGAAAAGCGACTGAGCATATTGATTTTGAAAAGCTAGGATTTAAAGGTGCTATGCTAATTGGTTTAGCACAGGCGGTAGCATTAATTCCGGGTACATCGCGTTCAGGTATAACAATGACTATCGGTTTGATGCTTGGCTTAAGTCGAGAAAATGCGGCTCGATTTTCTTTCTTATTGTCAATTCCTGCCATTGCGATGGCGGGGAGTTATTTAACATTAAAATTAATTACTGAAACGGGTCCTGTTGATTGGAATGCTATTGGTATTGGCAGTGTGTTAGCTTTTTTTAGTGCTTATGTCTGCATTCACTACTTTCTTATTCTATTGGAAAAAGTCGGTATGATGCCATTTGTTATCTATCGCTTAGTTCTGGGTGTCGCATTACTTTGGTTTGTGCTGGGTTGATTGATCTAAATCGGTGCTGCTATCGTTTAGT